>NZ_JUEI01000004.1:0-120868 GCF_000802655.2 Paenibacillus sp. IHB B 3415
CTTGGTTGGACTTGCACCAACTAGATAATGCGTGCCTCTGGGCACGCCTCAAAAATAAGAGGCGTCCCAGAAGCCATTACATGGCTTTTGGGACAGCCTCTTTGTCCAATCGTGAACTTAATCAAACATCAAACCGGATTACTACCAGGCCACGCGGATAATCAGGCCTTTGGGATCGCCGACTTCGAGATAGGCCGCCTGGCCGTTGACATCATCATAAGGGAAGCCGTAGGCCAGCCCGCTGATGCTGTGATCATGCCAGAATTTCGCATAGTAATTGGCTGGAGCCGCTTTGTAATAGTCCGCGACATTGTTCCAGTTGCCGGAGGTGTAGACATGGCGGTTAATGGCAGCGCTGGTGGCAGCATCAATAAGCGAGCCATCGTTGCGGAGAATATCCTGGGTGCTGTAGCTGGAATAACCTGCGAAATAATTGCCATTGGCCCCGCCGGCTTTAAACGATCCATGGACAGGAGCGATAATCCGGTAAGGCGCCTGATCCGTAGCAAGGGATTTGAAGGCGGACGGCACTTCATTCTGGTATTTGCTGAAGATGCCGGCGCGTGTCTCCGATTCCAGCTCGCCTACAGTCTTATCATAGCCGCCCGACAAGCCTACCAGCCGGTGCTGGATCGGGAAGCCGAAGGCATCTACGCGTGTCGTGTTGCCGTGATAGCCTGTAGCATCCACTGTGAATTCAACGAAATCGAAATAGAGATTACGGTTAGGATCGGTTGGATTATCGATATCCGGTCCGGCAAAGCCGTCATCATAAGTCTTGATGTACAGCGGCGTGCCTACACTGAGGAACATGCGGCCGGAGGTGATTTTGGGCATCGTTACCCAGGAAGCCTGGTTGACCGTATGATAAATATTGGCGTAGTTTACCCCGTTCTTGGTCAGATGGCCGGAGGCATCATTCAGCGCATTTGAGATTGGGAGCAGATTCCCGCTCAGATCCAGATAACTCCATTTGCCGTTGGCCGGATTGATGCCGATCACACCCCAATATATCTGGTTGTCAGGATAGGCTCCGCCCGTGCCGTTCATGACCTTCACCGACACGGAACCTCCCGGCGGGGTGGGAATGGAAGAGGCAGCAATGGAATATATCGAAGCAGAGGAACCCCCAGGCGGGGTAGTCGGCGCCGTTCCGGCGGTATACGTAAACCAACCGGTATCATATGCCGGTGTTCCATTGTTGTACGTGAAGAAATAGGTGAGAACGGTTCCGCTGGCAACGCCTGTGACCACCTGCTCATAGCGGGCCTTGCTGCTGTTGTAGGTTGTACGGTAATTGAGCTGCGTTCCGGAATTGACCTTATAATGTACATCGACCCAACTGGTGCTTACCGTAGATTTGAACCAGATCGTCGCTGAAGTTCCCGACAAATCTACTCCCTGTGTATAATCAGCGGCGGCAGCTTTGGAACCAAAGAAAGGCAGGCAAGAGAGCAGAAGCACGAACGCAAGCATGGACATTAGCCATTTTTTAGGCATCGTAATATTCCTCCTGAATTATAGTGGTATTACTGTAATCATTACCTTTGGCAATAGGAAGCTACAGACAGATCATTCAGCATTTCAGAAAGCCTCCACCCTCCTCCATTCCCCGGATCAAAGCCAGAATCATGTATAATTGTATGCGTTTACAAATATGATTATAGTAGGGCAAATCTCCATTTAGTAGGCTCGAAATTTCGGATTTAGGTTCCCATTTTTTGGTTTTATGCCTTAAATTCTTCCGTTTCATTACTACCGCGCTGCAAAAATAGCAAAAAGCCCTCAATCCCCAGATGCCAGGTGATTAAAGGCTTTCTTAAAACTAATTCCCCTATCCGCTTTTACCAGTGCTGCGAAATAAAGGTATCCCGTCCGGATTGCTCACGGTCCTCTTTATAATGCTTCGGATTCTTCTTGTGATAGTCCTGATGATAGTCCTCAGCCGGATAGAAATGGGGTGCAGGCAGAATCTCCGTCACCACAGGAAGCTCAAATCTGCCGCTGACCGCCACTTGCTCCCGGGAAGCCAAAGCCGCCAGCCGCTGCTCTTCATTATAGTAGAATACCGCTGTCCGGTACTGTGTTCCGCGATCCTGAAACTGTCCGCCGTCATCCGTCGGATCAATCTGCGGCCAGAACAGCTCCAGCAGTCTCTCGTAGGGGAAAAGTGCCGGATCAAACGTAATCTGAACCACCTCATAGTGACCGGTTGTCCCTGTCTTGACCTGTTCGTATGTAGGATTCTCTACCGTGCCTCCGGCGTACCCTGATACGATTCCGTGAATTCCTGGAAGCTCTTCAAACGGTGTAACCATGCACCAGAAGCAGCCCCCGGCAAACATTGCCTGTTCCATAAGCTTAATCCCTCTCCCTGTCTCTCATCTGCAATTCATACATTATCACATGTAATGAAGATAAGGCCTGCTGGTCATAAAGTCAATTTGAGAGATTAGACCTGCAGGCTTTTGACCATAATGACGTGGGGAATTCCATCCTCCATAAAGACAGGCGAGGAAGTCTCATACCCCAGCTTCTGATAAAAGCCTTCGGCCTGCTTCTGGCCATGCAGCTTGGCTTGCCGGAGTCCCTTCTCTGCAGCCATGGCCTCCAGTGTGCCGATAATTACGGACCCCAGCCCGCTTCGGCGGTACGGAGCCAGCAGACAAATCCGCTCCAGCTTGGCCCATCCGTCCACAACCCGCAATCTGGCTGTCCCTACTGGAGCCTCCTCCGCCTCATGAAACACCAATATATGCTCTGCCTGGCTCTCATATTGATCAAATTCATCAGCCAGCGGTACGCCCTGCTCCTCCACAAACACTTCACGTCTGATCCGGAAGGCCTCTTGTAATCCTGCTTCATTCGTAACCTTGTCTACACGCATATCATCCTGCCTCCCGCTCCGGTTAAGATTGCTTAATGCCCACCCAGAAAATCCCCCAGATGTCCTCCAGGCGCTGTTCAAATTCCGCTTGCTTGTAAAAAAACATCTGCATGGCGATCCCGTCAAGCAAACAGTAATAAGCCGAGAGCAGACTGTCTGCCCGCTGCTGCCGTATGATCCCCGTATTCATGCCTTCCTCAAAAATCGCCCGGTACAACACAGCGGAACGCTGCTCCATCCCCGCAATCTGCGCTTTCAGCAAGTTCTGGAAGAAAGGAGGAGGAAATTGCACGGCCATTTTATAGAATGCGGTCAATACCGGGTGCTCCACTTTGTAATAATAGTTCTTATACATAATCTCACGCAGCTTCATCTCTATAGGTGTATCACTGAGGCCCTTATACAGCTGTTCAAGAAATTCATAGTAATGCCGGGCCATTTCGCCAAAGGCGGCCATGAACAAATCTTCTTTTTTGGGAAAATAGGTAGCAATGGATTGCTTCTTAATCCCTACCGCCTGGGCAATCCCGGCCAACGAAGCTCCTTCAAAGCCCTTCTCGGCGAATTGTGAACATGCAGCCTGCAGTATCGCGTTAGCAGTCATCTCTCCAGCCCCCCTGACGATCGTCAGGTAATTATCACATGCAGATTATAATTTGTCAATCGGGTGGTTACCTGCCTTGTATTCCCGTTACAGCACGCCAAAAAAAGGATCACAGCACGTGATCCTTTCTCCCTGGCTATCAAGAATGTATGATCTCACTCATGTTCAGTACTACACATACTGTCCTGCGCTCAGCGGATTTCTGCTCGCCGAGGACTTGTAGATTCCATCGATCAGCTCCAGCGCCTTAATGCCCTCTGCAGCGTCAATCCAGAACTTACGGCCGTCACGGGTGTGGGCATAGAAATCATGAATTAACCGTGAATGTCCGGTCCCCCAATACGATTTACCTCCGGTGCTGCCAGTTGCCGGTTCGCTGAGCAGCGTTTCTTGCCCGTCCTTCAACAGATACAGGCAATCCCGGCGCTGCAGCAGCGTTCCCTGCTCGAAGACCAGCTCCAGTTCAACGGGAGAATTCACCCCATAAGCATTGGTTCCGTAAAAGAGTCCGCGCACCTTATTCTTGAAGCTGATGCAGGCATGTGCACTATCCTCCACCTCAATGATATCATTCAGCACATCAGTGGTGACACTGCCCTTCACGGAAGAGATTTCACCGCCGAACCATTGCAGCAGATCCAGAGTATGAATAGTCTGGTTGATGAGCACACCTCCGCCTTCAGTAGCCCAGCGGCCTCTCCAGCTGCTATTCTTGTAATAATCTTCACTCCGGGTCCAGGTAACCACCCCCTTCATACAAATAAGGGCTCCCAGTTCGCCGGAATCTATCATCGTCTTGATCCGTACCGAAGGGTCATTGTAACGGTTCTGGAAGACTACACCGAGTTGCCCCTCCGCTTGATCCGCTGCTGCCTGCATTAACCGGGCTGAAGGTACATCCAGCGCTATCGGCTTCTCGGTTAATACATGTTTGCCGGCCTTCAGCAGTTCAACCGCCATCCCTGCATGCAGATGATGGGGCGTGCACAAATGGACAATTCCGATATCTGCCCGCTCCAGAAGCTGCTTGTAATCCTTCAGGCCCTCACACCCGTAATCCTGTGCGGATTGTGCTGCCTGAACGGGATCACTGTCTGCCACGGCCAGCAGCCGTGCATCCTCTATGGAAGCAATAGCCCTGGCATGCAGCGGAGCAATCGCACCGCAGCCGATAATCGCTGCTCCAATGGTGTTCATCTTATACACCTTCCATTCTTGTGGTAGCTGTTATACAACTATTTGAGAGTATCCGGGGTCAGATTGAGCGCTTGCCGCTGCGCCTCCAGGCATAGTTCAGCAGCCTTGAAGGCATGCTCCTGGGTCATGGCATTTTCTGTACGCTGCAGGCAGTCCAGGATTAGCTCGCCAAAGAACGGAAAGCCGATTTTACCTGCTACATGCTCATAATGCTCTCCTTCACGGTCCACATAGTAGACATGGTCAGGGGTGCTGGAGCGGCCAATATCGCTGTATTTACGCAGCTCGATATACCCTTCGGTGCCCATAATGATCGTCCGTCCATCGCCCCAGGTCCCTAACCCCTCCGGAGTGAACCAGTCCACGCGAAAATATTGGGTCGCCCCGTTATCGCCCACTAGCGTTGCATCACCGAAATCCTCCAGCTCCGGGTAAGCCGGATTGTTATAATTGGCTACCTTACTGTGCAAAACCTTGGCATCGCGGCAACCGGCGTAGAACAGGAACTGTTCAATCTGGTGGCTGCCAATATCACAGAGAATGCCGCCGTATTTATCGCGCTGGAAGAACCAGTCCGGACGGCTTGGCGCATTTAACCGGTGAGGTCCCATTCCAATGACCTGGAGAACACGGCCGATTGCCCCCATTTGCACAAGCTGACCTGCATACACAGCACTCTCCACATGCAGTCTTTCACTGAAATAAGTCATGTATTTCTGCTTCGTCTGTTCCGCCTGAGTCCGTGCTGCTGCCAGCTGATCCAGCGAGGTGAACGGTGTTTTGTCCGTGAAATAATCCTTCCCGTGCGCCATGACGCGCAGACCCAGCGGACCCCGTTCCGAAGGGACCGCCGCCGCCGCTACGAGCCGGACTTCAGGATCTTCCAGAATCTCTTCAGCCGAACGTGCGGCCCGGACGCCGGGATAGGTGTTCTGGAACACTTTTACCTTCTCGGGGTCAGGATCGTATACCCATTTCAGCTGTGCTCCCGCTTCCACAAGCCCGTTGCACATCCCGTAGATATGCCCGTGATCCAGCGCCAGTGCAGCAATTACGAATTCACCCGGGCCCACAACAGGCTTGGCCTCATGTACCGGGGCATACATCATTCCATCCTTGCGGCTCATGCTTCAACCTCCAGCTTGGCGTGCAGATAGTTCAGACTAATCTCCAGGCTCTCAAACGGATCACGCTGGCACACATCCTGCTCCACGATATGCCATTCCACCCCTGTCTTGCGGCAGGCTTCAATAATCGCTCCGTAATTCATGTTCCCCTGGCCGATTTCGGCAAAAACCGGTTTGCGCGACAGAATCGTCATATCTTTGAAATGCACCGCCTGCATTCTGCCCTTCACTTTATGAATCCACTCTACAGGATCGCCGCCACCAGCCTGAACCCAGTACAGATCGAGCTCAAAACCGAAAACCTCCGGATCACTTTCCCGCAGCAGAATTTCCATACCAGTCATGCCTTCGAACCGTTCAAATTCAAAATCATGATTATGATAGACAAATTGCAGGCCATACTGCTCCTTCAGCGTACGCGCAATTCCGGAAGCCAGCTTGGCAAAGGTGCGGTAGCCTTCCTGGCTGGTCTGATATTCTGCCGGCAGTGCGCCAAGGCCGATGTACTTGCAGTTCCAGAGCTTATGTTCAGCTGCGAGCGCATCCAGATCATTCACCAGCCGGTTCCAGGGGACATGCGTTGCACATATTTTCAAGCCGTATTCATCCGCATACTCCTTCACCAGCTGTGGGTCAATGGGACCAATCCCCGAGATCTGCACGGCCTGGTAGCCAATTTCACTCACCTTCCGCAGACTTTCTCTTAACCCCTCCGGGGTCTGGGTAAATTCACGTAAGGTATACATTTGTGCGGCAATCGTTGAACGCTCCATTTCATTCATCCACTCCTAGATTAGTTTGAATTGGTTAGATGATGCTATACCTGCAGATTAAAGAGTGATGCTAGTGGGTTCCCGATACATCCAGGGCTTTCTGGCTGACGGGTGCCTTTTGAAAAGTAGAGTTCTGCACCTGCACCATCAGCTTCTCGTGGAACAGGTCGCTGTCGATCGGCAGGTCCACCCAGTTGTCGGTCCACGCTGACAGGTACATCGCATTGGAAAGAGTCAATCCGTGAATCCCCTCTTCGCCAGGCGCCAGAAGCGGCTCGTCATGAAGAATGGCATTGGTGAAATTTCGCATAATGCCTTTATGCTGATCTCCATCACCAGGTGCAACCGGAATCTCGCATTTCCAGCACTCGGGTGCTCCGAATCCTCCGGTAAATTCAGCATTGAATTGCGGCTCCGGTGTGCGCAGGCGGAAGAACGTCAGCTTCCCGTCTTCAATTACGATTTTACCGTTGTCGCCTGTAATCTCGAACCGGTTAGTACCCGGCGCTTCCCCTGTGGTGGTGATGAACAGCCCCGTTGCGCCGTTCTCGTATTCCACATAGGCAGTCACATCATCCTCCACCTCAATGTTGCGGTACTTCCCGAAGTGGCAAAAAGCCCGTACCCTCTTCGGCATCATTCCGGTCGTCCACTGCCAGAGATCCAGCTGATGCGGGTCCTGGTTAAGCAGTACACCGCCGCCTTCTCCGCCCCAGGTCGCCCGCCAGCCGCCGGAGTCATAGTAACTCTGAGAGCGGTACCAATTGGTGATAATCCAGTTCGTCCGCCGGATTTCCCCCAGCTCCCCTGACTTGATCAGCTCTCTCAGCTTCTGGTAAAGCGGGTTGGTCCGCTGGTTGTACATAATGCCGAACTTGCGGTCAGACTTCGCAGCAGCGTCGTTCATCTCCTGAACAGCTTTGGTGTACACGCCTGCGGGCTTCTCTATCAGAACATGCAGCCCGTAACCCAGTGCCTCAACCGCGAGCGGCGGGTGGTCATAATGCGGTGTAGCAATCAGCACAGCATCGATGGCACCGGACTTGAACAGCTCTTCCGGTGACAGGAACCGCTGCACGCTATCCGGCAAATGCTCTTCCGCCCAGTCCAGCCTTTCCGGGCTGGTGTCACATACGGCTGCCAGCTCGGCTCCCTTAATATCACTCAGCAGGCTCTGCGCATGCGCTCGCCCCATATTGCCTACTCCGATAATGCCAAATCGTACCTTTTCCATCTCCCAATCACTTCCTATTACAGTTTATGATATGAGGATAACCTTAATCGCCCCCGCTGAACATGACTGTAATTAAGGTATTTTTGTATATAAATAAGATGTATTAGATAAATGAAAGCGGTATAATGAGTTTATGAGCGTTGTAAAGGAGCTAAACCTATGAATATGAATGCTAGCGGAAATCTGACCGGACGCCTGCTTCAGAATCTGACCGTTACCGTTACGCATGCCCAGTTAACCAGCAGATACCCCGGATGGAATAGGACAAACGAGACCCCTTCCTTCAACCGGCTGTACTATATTGATTCCGGCGAAGGCAAAGTGATCATCAACGGCGTGGCCTATTATCCCAAGCCCGGGCAATTAATGATCATGCCGGCGGGGTCTACCCAGACCACGGACACCTCGCCCAATGATCCTTATACGCGGTATTATTGCCATTTCGATGCGCAGATCGGGGAATGGCCGCTGTTTCATTCTGCCAATAAGCTCTATATCAGCGATGTGCCGGATCCGGATGCGGTAAGGGCGATTTTCACGGAAATGATTGATTTGTTTCAGGATACCGGCTTTCTGGCGACTCTGCGGACTCAGGCTTCGCTGCTCACGCTATTGGCGCTATGTCTGGAATCGGGAGGCTACAGCAATTTCCTGGATGACCTGACACATACCAGCGATCAGGGGAAGCTTGCCAATGTGCTGACTTACATTGACCAGCGCCTGATGCGTCCGCTTGATGTGGAAGAGCTGGCGGAGCTCGTCCATCTGCATCCGAACTATTTCATTCCCTATTTCAAGAAATTCATCGGCGTTCCCCCGATGCAGTTCGTTCAGCTGAAACGGATGGAGCTCGCCAAAAGACAGCTCTCCTACACCGATTTCAGCATCTCCAATATCGCCGAGCAGGTCGGCATGGAGCTTGCTCATTTCTCCAAGGTATTCAAGAAGACTACTGGCGTTTCTCCTTCTGCTTACCGGAGTAGTACGAAGTAGGGGGGATTTGTTAGTTGGATTAAGATTTACGCAGTCCTTGGGTGGACGCTCCGCGAACGGACCTTTGTTTGGGTCGCTGTTTAAGCGGAAAAAGTTACAGAGAATCATTCAAAATCCATACTTGATGATTTCATTAATAGTTGTATATTGTGCAATTAAAAACAGCGAAAAGGTATACTTGCATCCAATAACTGTAGTCTGTACAACTAAATCTGCCCGGAACGGTGAAAACCATCTACAACCGATAATTTAATTGTACGAAATACAACTAAACGGATGACCGGTTGTAAATCAGGCGATTTAGTTGTACAAAGTGCAATTAAGAATTGCGGGACCTATGAGGACATACCTTAATCCGGTCACTGCAACCACGCAGCAAGTGAATTGCCAAATTGGTTTTCACGAGTTTAAATCACCAGAACATGTGCGCACACAAAAAAAGGAACAATCCCAAGCCATATAATGGTTGATGAGACTGTTCCTTTTTGTAACTACATACTATTTTATCCCGAAATAAGCCTCGGCATTGTTGTAACAAATATTCTCAATCGTCCTGCCTACAAAAGCATAATCACGCGGCAGATCGCCCTCTTCAATCCATGTGCCGAACAGGTTGCAGAGAATCCGGCGGAAGTATTCATGACGCGTGAAGGAGAGGAAGCTTCTGGAGTCGGTCAGCATGCCGACGAATGGACTGATCAGGCCGATGCTGGAGAGCGCCTTCAATTGCTGCAGCATGCCTTCCTTCTGATCATGGAACCACCAGCCTGAGCCCATCTGCACTTTGCCTTTGATCCCCGAGCCCTGGAAATTACCGATCGATGTTGCAATCATCTCGTACTGTGACGGATTCAGCGTATACACAATGGTCTTCGGAAGCTGTCCGCTGGCGTCCAGATCATTCAGCAAGGCGTTCAGGCTGCGGGCCATATTGAAGTCCAGAATGGAATCGAACCCGCTGTCCTTGCCAAGCGCATCGAACATCCGTGAGTTGTTATTGCGGAGCGCCCCGATATGCAGCTGCATGCTCCAGCCCCGCTCGTGATACAGCCGGCCTAATTTGAGCAGTGTGTAGCTCTGGAACTTCTGTTCCTCCTGGGCGCTGATCTCCTCGCCTTTGAAGGCACGGGCAAATATGTAAGCTGCTTCATGTTCCGTCGAATGTGCATGCGGAAGCTCACCGAAGGCCTGATCCGACAGGCGGCAGCCATGCTTGTGGAAATAATCGATCCGCGAAGTCACAGCCTTCATGAATTCGGAATAACAGTGAACTTCCAGTCCGCTGGCTTCACTGAGCGTGGCAACATAGCCGGCAAAACCTTCATCGCGGATATTCAGCACCCGGTCCGGTCTGAAGGTTGGAGCAACCACGGTCTCCAGTGCACTGTCATTCTTAATAAGAATGTGATGCTCCAAGGAATCAGCCGGATCATCCGTTGTGCAGACGACGTCAACATTCTGCTTCTTAAGGATGCCCTGTGTAGTCATGCCGTCTCCTTGCAGCTGTTCATTACAGCGGTCCCAGACGCTCTCCGCATTATCGGCCGAGAGCAGCTCATCGATGCCGAAGTAGCGCTTCAGCTCCAGATGTGTCCAATGGTACAGCGGATTGCCCAGCATCTCGGGTACTGAACGCGCCCAGACCATAAATTTGTCTTTGTCCGGAGCGTTCCCGGTAATCAGCTGTTCATCGATGCCGAGCCAGCGCAGCGCACGCCACTTGTAATGGTCCCCGGATAACGCCAGATCGGCGATATTGCGGAACTTGCGGTTGCTGCTGATCTCCTGAGGATTCAGATGACTGTGGAAATCGTAGATCGGCATTTTTTGGGCATAGTCATGGTACAGGGTTTGCGCACTTTTGTTGAGGAGCAGCCAATCTTCATGAATAAAAGGTGAGGTACTCAATGTGTTCTCCAGCCTTTCGTCATACCGTATTTTAGAAGATAAGAATGTATAAGCTACTCGCAATATAACGTTCTTATCTTTTCCGCAGAAGCGGAAATTTGTCCTGGTAAGGACGGTATTAGCCGTTTCTGCCTGTTTGCACTACCATACTACCATACTTGTATGGTAGTATGGTAGTGCTTCTGAACAACTTAACAGGAGGGCTACGCGATGGAATACATTATCGGTACACAAGCGGTTTCCACACGGGACATCGTGTATCGTTCTTTGAAGAATCAGATTTTGCTGTTGGAGCTGCCTCCCGGCACCAGCATCTCGGAGAAGGAGATTTCACTTAAATTCAATGTTAGCCGAACTCCCGTCAGAGAGAGCTTCGTCCGGCTGGCCCAAGAGGGCCTGCTCGATGTCTATCCCCAGCGCGGAACGGTTGTCTCTCTTATTGATTCCGGACTCGTCGAAGAAGCCCGCTTCATGCGTGAGCATCTGGAGCGGGCGGTTATGCGTGAGGCCTGCAGCTCTTTTCAGGCCAAACATCTTATAGATCTCAAGGCGAATCTGGATAAACAGAGACTCTGCATTGAAGATCAGGACTATAAGGAAATGTTCATGCTGGATGAAGAATTTCATCATCTGATCTTTACAGGCTGCAGCAAGAAGAATACCTGGGAAGTAGTCCAGCAGATCAAGGTCCATCTGAACCGCAGCCGGATGCTTAAGCTTACGGCAGATCATAATTGGGAGCATCTGTATCAGCAGCATTATTGCCTCTATGAAGCGATTCAGACACATGATGTTTCGCAGGGTGATCATATGATGCAGGAGCATATGGCATTAACCATTGCCGATCAGGAGATGCTGATGGAGAAATATCCGCAGTACTACAAGTAGAAACGGCTTTGCCGTCCATTTAACAAGGAATCCGAGAGAACTGAATAGAAGCCCCGCCCGGCGGGTAATGATGCCCGATAGTAAACAGACTTAGTCCTACTTAGGAACATACTTACATTAGAGAAGGGTTGGATACTTATGTCTGAGTTGGCACTACAGCCTCAACTGGCAGGCAAAATCACCGTGATTACCGGAGGAGCCGGCGCACTTTGCAGCGTGATGGCCCTGGAATTAGCCCGTCAAGGCGCCAAGGTCGCCATTCTGAACCGCACTGCGGACAAAGGCGCCGCTCTGGCTGCGCAGATAACCGCAGCCGGAGGCCAAGCACTTTCCCTGGCCTGTGATGTTATGGATTCCAACAATGTGCAGCAGGCGGCCGATGAACTTCTGCAGCACTGGGGGCCTTGTGATTTATTAATTAACGGAGCCGGCGGTAATCAGCCTTCGGCAATTACGACTCATGAGACCTTCGCGGACGGAGACCTGGAGAACCCGGATATCGTCTCCTTCTTCGATCTGTCTGTAAGCGGGTTCCGCAATGTCCTAGATTTAAATATGACCGGAACGTTAATTCCGACCCAGATCTTCGCCAAGCAGATGCTCGGGCGCACCGGAACATCTGTCATCAACATTTCCTCTATGAGTGCCGCTTCCCCGATGACCAAAGTTCCGGCATACAGTGCTGCCAAGGCGGGGATTAACAACTTCACGCAATGGCTGGCCGTCCATCTGGCAGATGCGGGAATACGGGTTAACGCTATAGCCCCGGGCTTCTTCGTAACCGCTCAGAATGAACAGCTGCTTGTGGACAGTAATGGAGAGCTGACAGAACGTTCCCGCAAAATCATCTCCCAAACCCCGATGCGCCGTTTCGGTACGCCCAAGGATCTGCTCGGCACCCTGCTCTGGCTGGCAGATGAGCAAATGTCGGGGTTCGTCACCGGAATCACCGTGCCTGTGGACGGCGGATTCATGGCTTACTCAGGGGTTTGAGCGTGATCTATGATGTGATGTGTTCCGTTCCACTGGACTAAGATAATCCCAACCAATGTACCAGCCCAAATCCGAGCAGCGACATGAATACCGAACCTATGAATCCGGCGATTACCGGCTTACGCCCCATACTGCTGAAGGTCTTGAGGTCTATCCCGAGTCCAAGTCCCGCCATCGCCATGGCCAGCAGCAGATAGGCAAGCGTGATCATGTCTGACGCAAGCTGCTGAGGGATGACCTCAAGTGTATTAATGCCGCTCATCAACAGAAAGCCTGCAATAAACCAGGGGACCGGGAGCTTCTTGCGCTCCCGGTTTCCTTCCATTTCGGCGGCATATCCTTCTGCTCCATCAGATAGTTTCATGCGGCGGTGTAGCTTCCGCTCCCTGCGGCCTTCTATCAGGCCCAGAATCAGAGCGACCGGTACCAGCATTGCTACCCGCGTCAGCTTCACCAGTACTGCCAGATCGGAGCCTTGCTGCCCGGCAGGTACGGCTGCAGCGATGACATGTGCCACCTCATGCAGGGTTGCTCCTGCGAAGATTCCGTACCCCGAAGCACTTAAGCCCATATATGGATATAGAATCGTATATACAAGTGTAAAAACAGTTCCCAGAATCGCCACTGTTGCCGCTCCTACTGCCGTCTCGTTGTCTGTCGCTTTGATCTGCGGGGCAATGGCAGCTACTGCTGCTGCGCCGCAGATGGCTGTTCCGCACGCAGTCAGCAGCCCCAGTCTTCTGTCCATCTTCAGCCAACGCGCCAAACCATACACAGTGAACAGCGTGAACACCAGGTTAATAGCTGCAATCCCGGCCACCTTTGGACCCGCCTGTACGATATCCCCCAGATTCAGTCTCATCCCCAGCAGAATGATTCCTGCTCTGAGCAGTCTTTTGCCCGAGAACCGTACGCCTGCCATGGCCTGCTCCGGAACACCGGCTACTGCTCTGAGGCCAATCCCCAGCAGAATGGCCAGCACCAGCTGGCCCATAATGCCGAGGACCGGCAGCAAGGCTAAATATTTCGCCGCAACCGCCAGTGTGAGTGTAACAACAATCCCGCTGGCAAAGTAGACATATCTATGATTACTCCGCTGCAATCTGTAACTTCCGCTTCCATTCATCCGTACCCGCGCCCCATTCACTACTTCGTTATAACGCCGCTTTTATAGCTTTACTATATAAGCATGCTTACGGAATGTGAAATACAGGTTTGCTATTTCAATCATTACAAATACTTATGCTTAGGCGAATTCACTATGTTAAAATAGTGAAAAATCGCAAATACCGCTACATTCATCTTCAATAAATGAGGGATTATTATGATTACTGATGCGCTCCGCGTTTTCGTCACTGTAGTAGAGCAGCAGCATTTCTCTAAGGCGGGCGAGCTGCTCAACCTCTCCCAGCCCGGGGTCAGCCTGCATATCCGCAATCTGGAGAACGAATTCGCAGTGAAGCTGCTGCACCGTTCCCCCAAGCAAGTGCGTCTTACTGAAGCCGGAGCCATTCTCTACAGACACGCGAAACAGATGCTCGCACATTATGAAGAGGCTGGCCGGGAGATCCGGCTGCTGCAGGACGAGGTGACCGGCACTCTGCAGATCGGAGCAAGCTTCACGATAGGGGAATATGTGCTGCCAGCAAGGCTGGCTGATTTCGCCAGACAATATCCGCTGGTCAGTCTACAAGTCACCATTGGAAATACGGAAGAGATTATTGCTGCGGTCCGGTCTAACCGGCTGGATATCGGCTTCATCGAAGGTGAAACGTCGGGCTCCGATCTGTCCATCATCCCGTATATGAAGGACAAGATGATTCTGGTCGCACCCTCCGCTCACCCGCTAAGCAGTGAACTCGCTGTAGAGGACCAGATGCTGCGTAATGAAGTCTGGGTGCTGCGGGAACCGGGTTCCGGCACCCGGGCTTTCAGCGACCGTTTTTTGCAGGAATCAGGTATTCAGGTCAAACGCTCCTACGTATTCAACAGCAGCCAGGGTGTCAAGGAAGCGGTCAGTGCCGGACTTGGACTGTCCCTGCTGTCCAGATGGATTGTACGCAAAGAGCTGGCCAGCGGCGAATTAAGTGAACTAAGAATCAGGCATACACTGACTGAACGGGATTTCCGGATCATCCGGCAGAAGAATGCTCCAGATACACTGGCTATGCGGGTCTTTATCGGGAAGCTGCTGGATTGATTTACTCTGCTCCAGTTAATCAGCCAGCAGAAGCCAGAACAGAACAGCTTCAAGACGCCCGGTCCTCCACTGGTATACGTGTGGGGGACCGGGCGTCTTGTAAGATCAATTATTCAGCTATTCTGGCAGGCCGAATCATGATTACCCCTGCCGGCGGAACCTCCAGAGCATGCACACCTTTCTCCCGCACCAGCCTGTGATCCGCAATAACAGTTCCCCGGCAGTCGCGGATATTCACGAGCAGCAGACCCGGATCGCGGTCCAGCTCCAGTACCAGGCGCGGGTTCAGCGTCCCGTTGATTACCAGAACCAGCCCGGGCAAATCCCCTGCTAAAGGGATCACTGTATCATGATAAGCGGCAAACACCCACTTCTGTGCGGTCCGGGCGATGACAAGCGGATACAGCAGCTCGGGACTCACCGGCTCCAATATGCCGTCCAGCAATACATCCCGATGCCCGCGCCAGAAGCTTAGCCAGAAGCCCAGCATAGCCTTATGCGGCTCTGGCAGAGTATCCAGCCGGACGGATATCTGCGGCACAGCGAACAGAATGTTAATGAACTGCAATGCCGCTGCCTCGACCTGTTCCTCCGGATTCCACATCAGCATATCGGCATGTGCCGCGGTATCCCCGCAGATCAGCCGGATATCGATTGTATGCATCCGGTTCTGCAGGGCATCGTTCGGACAATCTGCTGCCCGGAACATATTGCCGTATTTGCGCATCAGCGGTCCGGTATAATTCTGGCGGAATTCGATCATAATATCCGGCTTCAGCTGCCGCAAGCGGGAGAGGACTCCGCTTAACAACAGATCGACGGCTTCCGGAACCGAGCCTGTATCCCGGCTGCCCCAGTCTTCATCCTTCTGGCCCTCAGCCTCCCGGGCCGTATAGAAGCTATCCACGAAGTCGAGCTTGAAGCCGTCCAGATCCCAATCCAGCAATGCCTGCTCATATAAGGAAATTATATATTCCCGGACTTCCGGATAACGGGGGTCTGCCACGCCTGCTCCGAAGCTCTCACTATAGTAGAGTAACTTATCCTTGAAGCGCAGCCAGGCTTCACTATGCTTGCCGATGAGCGGCACGGCATACCACAGGAGGTATTTCATGCCAAGGTCATGGACACGGGCTACATGAGCCTGCATATCCGCTATTTTGTCCGGGCTGGCCTTCCAGTCTCCGCAATACGCATACCCCCGGGCTTCATCTGACGTCTGCCAGCCGTCATCCACAATTACCGCGCCGCAGCCCAGTTCAGCTGCGAGTCTGCACTCCAGCTCTACGGTCTCAGGCTTCAGCTGCTGATGGAAGCTGTACCAGGTGGAATACACCGGCTCCCTTGCGGTATCAGGAACCGGGGACGGCTCACTCCCTTTCAAGCCTGCCCACCATTTCCCCGCTGCGTCCAGTGCTTCATAGTAAGGAACGCTGCGGGAATCCAGCCGCAGGATGAGCTCATAATGTGTTATGGGAGAGACATCGCCTGCGAACAGCGTTACAGCACATTGAAAGCTGGACGTTTCTTCATTCAGCCCCGCACGCAGCTCCAGCGGATTCAAGACGTCTGAGCAGGCAAAGGTCAGAGCATTGTTCCCCCTGCTGCCATACAGGCTGACAACCGGTGCAGAGAAAGTGGATCTGGACAGGAACCCCTCCCGCCAATCGGGAACCAGTCCCCTGTTTCGTTCCGCTGCCGGATGCCACATTCCTTGAATATCAATGGCCTGGCAGCTCCAGCGAAGGGTTAGCTGGGGGGGAGTTGCCGGAACAGGAGCACTGAGTGTCAGGATGGCATAGGCAACGCCCTCTACTCCGTGCTCCATATGAAGCTGAGATTGAAAGTCCGGACTGCTTCCTTCAAGAAGGATCTCGTAATCTCCTGTGTGAATAGTCTTCAATACGGTCCAAACTCCTTTGTAGCCGATTGACTGCTTATACGGTTATAACCGGCAGGGAATCGAAATCTGCACACAGGTGCCGATTCCGGAACGGCTGGCGATCAGCACTCCGTATTCACTGCCTCCATGCAGCTTAATCCGGGAATCTACATTACGGATGCCGTAGCCGATCCGTGTCCCCTCAGGGGACAGAATCTGCCGGATGGTATCCGCATTCATGCCCACCCCATTGTCTATAATCTTGAATATGATGCTGTCCTCCCTCTTCTCCGCCACCAGCCGGATTCCGATGGTGCTGCCGAACCAGGCATGCTCCAGCACATTCTCAATCATCGGCTGCAGAATCAGCTTCACCGTCGCATACTCCAGCACCCCGGGGTCAATATCGTAATATACCGACATCCGCTCCCCGTATTTGATGCCCTGAATGGCAATATAAGCCTTGGCATGCTCAATTTCATTGCCCACGGTTGTGATAATTCCGCCCCGGTTCAAAGACAGACGGTAGAACTTGGCCAGCTCCTGAACGAGGGTGTGCAGCTTCTGAATATCTCCGAATTGGGCCAGACGATTGATCGAGGAGAGTGTATTGTAGAGGAAATGCGGATTGATCTGCGCCTGCAGCGATTCCAGCTCCGCTTCTTTTTTCTGAAGATTGGCGACATAATTCTTGTGAATCAGCTCTTCGATATTACTGCCCATCCGGTTGAAGGCTACGGCAATCTGTGCCAGTTCGTCATTGCCCTTATACTTAATTCTTTTGTGAAAGTCTCCATCGTGAAAAGCGTTCAGCGATCCGACGATCTTCTGAATCCGCCGGGTGAAATAGCTGGATACTCCGATGCCGAGACAGGCCAGGACCAGCGCACTGGCCAGACAGACCAGCAGTGTCATTCTCCGCACTTCGTTTGCGCTCTCATCGAACTGGCTGTTCGGAATATAGGCCTGCAGCACCCAGCCGATGCCTTCCAGCGGCTCACTCAGTTTCAGCAGGTTACCGGCAGATTGCAGGCTGGCGGCTTCCGTATTCTCCGGCGAAGATTCCATCACCATTCGGCCGCTGCGGTCGGTCACCACAAGGGTGGCATATTCGCCGATCTTGCGGTAATCCACCGAATCCAGCAGATCCTGCATCTGAACTGTCACCCGGATTAGACCTATGCTCCGCTGCTTCTGAATATCATCCAGCCGCTGGATCAGTGAGATATTTCCATTCGCCTCATCGCGCAGAACCTGCCGCCATTGTCCGGTACCGGCCTTGGCTTCCGGCATCACAAGAGCCTGGTACCATTCCTCTTTCCGTATTCTTTGTACATGAAAAATTTCATACCGCTTGGTCGAGAGCAGAGGATTGGGTCCAATCTCGCTGTAGTATAGTTCAGGAATGGACTCATTCTCCAGATACAGCGACAGTCCGACATTGCCTGCCGTGTAATTGAGCAGATTCTCAAGCGTAGGCATCAGGGTCTTCGTCATGGTCTCATAGCTGTACCAGCCTTGATCATAGCGCCGCAGGGCACTTTGCAGATTGAAATTGTAGTATAAAGTGCTGGATATACGTTCAATATTATCCGTACGGTAGGTGATGTTATCCCGCATTTGCTGCAGTGTGCCTTGTATGTTCTCCCTCGTCTTCTGTTTCAGCGAGTTTACGGAATGACTGTAAGCGAACATGCCTACCGTACCCACAGCTACCAGCAGGCAGAACACATAAGGCAGAATCAGCTTGTATCCGTAAGGTATGCTTAGCCTGCGCCGCATCTTACAGATGTCTCCTGTAGTCGCCCGGGCTGACTCCGTAATAATCCTTGAATTGCTTGCTGAAATGCGACAGATTCTTATAGCCGACCCGCTGGGCAGCTTCATAAACCTTAAGCTTCGGGTCACCAAGCAGCAGCTTCACCCGTTCCAGCCGTCTTAAGGAGACATAGTCGGAGAAATAGATTCCCTTCTCTTCGTAGAAAATCTGCCCCAGATGATTAGGCGAGAAGGAGAAATGATTGGCAGCATCCCGCAGCATCACGTTGTGCTCCAGACGTTCCTCTATATAAGCTTGAATCTCCTGCACGAGCTTGCGTTTCTTGCCCTGCCGTTTGCGCTGCAAATGCTCCGACAGCTCGAACATACGGCGGCGCAGCCAGGATTTCATATCCTGGGTAGTCTCGAAATGATAGAGAATGCTCAGATGCTTCCGGTCCAGTCCGAGCACCTCGTAGAAGTCCTCATTAATCGTATGCAAATAAGCATCGAGCTTCGACACCACATGCAGAAACAGCTGATAGATCTCCAGCTTGGTCTCCATATGCCCTACCCACACGAACAGCTCTTCATTACAATCGTCGATGGCAACCAGCCGGTAAGAGGACATGGCCTGAAACAAGGCCTGGAGAATATCGTCAAGATCCTTGGCTTCAGCCGTAACCGGCCCTCTGGCATCCGTGTGCAGTATCAGTTTGCCTTTGCCCAGGAACAGCTTCAATCCAAGGGCTTCCTTGGCCCGCTGGAAGGAGAAATGCAGCTCCTTCAGACTGTTCACCAGCGGTCCGGCTCCTATGGTCACTGTCAGCGGAGTTCCGCTGACCGCATGATGAATGAATTCCCTTAGCCGTCCATGGTCTACACGTTCTTCAAGGATTAGAGCAAAATGGAACTGATCCAGTCTGCAGACCTGAATCCGTTCCATCGCACAGAACTGTTCAACCGACAGGCTCAGCTGCCGCTCTATTTCCGCTTTGACCTCCTCACTATAGCCGTTCAGCTTCCAGGCCAGGTCATCCGGTTCCAGCAGAGCGGTGTACAGGCGGGATCTTTGCCATGCAATCCCCATGCGCTGAAGCAGCGGCAATACCCGGTCCTCATCCGGTGTTCCGTCGAGAAGCTGCATGAACAGCTCACGCTTCAGCAGGGGTTCCGACTCCGAGAAGTAATGCTCCAGATGGCTATGCGCCCGTTCCTTGTTCAGGGCCTCCTTCACATCAATCAACGTCCGCCGCATATCCTCATCGTCCACAGGCTTCAGAACATAACCGCAGGCACTCATGGAAATGGCCTGTTTGGCATACTGGAAATCCTCATAGCCGCTGACAAAAACAATCTTCAGCTTCGGATTCAGCTCAAGTGCTCTGCGGGCAAGCTCCATCCCGGTCATAATCGGCATCTTGATATCCGTGACGACAATATCCACCTGCTGCGCTTCCAGCACTTCAAGCGCCTCGAAGCCGCTGCTTGCAGCTGCACACACTTCCATGTCCATGTCTTCCCAGTTCATGAAGTATTGCAGACCCTTCAGATCCAGCAGCTCATCGTCAACCAGCAGCACCTTATACATTCCATCCCCTCCTTCGGACCCGCTTGCTGCCAAGGCGCAAGAGCGGAGGTTATCCCCATAAGGCGGAAGGCAGCCCCTTCCCAAATAATGGGGTATACTTGGCTTCAGTATACCCCACGCCCCAAGCAGACTCTATTGTTATTTCATCTTGCTGAGGTTGTTCTGCCATCTTTCCGTCTGGTACGCCAGCAGCTTGCCGTAACCCGCTTTTGAGGCGTCTTCATTCGCTTGGTTAATCAGGCTCAGCACCTCTTCATCACTCTTGGCGTACAGCGTCTTGGCAAAAGCCTCCTGATAGATATCGTTAACGGCAGTGGCAATGGTTCCTTCTTCCGAATCCGGAAGCGGATCAAGGTTCACGAATTCCGTAAAGTTCCGGGAAGTCTTCCAGGTCACTTTCTGCTGGGCCAGCGTCGTCCAATTCTGCTTATCAGCCGGCAGCTGCGCATCCATCTTGGCTTTGGTCTGATCGATGAATGTCGTGTTGCCTACCCAGTTGAAGCGGCCGATTCTTTCCTTGTCTTTCCCTGCCTGCTCTGTGCTAAGTCCCCCGGCATTTAGAATCGGTACTCCATCTGCGTCAGTCTCATCCCAGTAGAGTCCCTTACGTCCGAAGTTGATAATACGCTGGCCCTCCTCCCCGGTCAACCAGTCCAGGTATGAGAAAATCGCTTCAGGGTCCTTGGCATTCTTCGTAATCACGAGCACATTCCAGCCGAGGGAATTGTAATTATTCGGAGTGATTTTGGTGGCATCCAGGCCGGCCTTGTGGATCGGCCAGATGATCTCGTAGCCCGCTTCCGGATCGGTTGCCTTCAGGGCACCGTCCGCTCCCCGGCCCGGATTGACCACATCGCCATCCACGTATACCGCGACGCGGCCTGTTTTCAGCTTTTCGTTAATCTGGTCGCCGGTCTGCGTGAATACATCCTGTGAAATCAGCTTGTCGCGGAACAGCTTGCTGGCATACTGCATATTCTCAATGAAAATCGGATCTTCAAAGATCGACTTCAGTTCATTGCCCACAGGATTAGCTCTTGTCAGATAAGGTTTGTTCTCCGCCCATCCGCCATACATGGTATCAATGCCCCGGCCTTTGGCTCCAACCTCGAGGGGAACAACATCACTGTACTTCTCCTTCACCAGCTTCAGATAGGCATATAGATCATCAAAGGTTTCCAGCTTCGGCGAGCCCAGCTCTTTATAAATTTTCTTGTTAATGATCCAACCGCCGTTGCCGTTGGGGCTTGAGGTATACCAGTTCGGGAACTGGTACAGCTTGCCGTCGTCTGAGCAGAGCATACCAAGTGTGGCTTCCCCGGCGTTATTTTTCAAATTCGGATATTTGTCGAGATAATCATCCAGTGCCACCAGCATTCCGCCTTGCCGCAGACGCTCGACACTTGCACCGCGGTCCGTCATAATGACATCCGGCAGACTGCCTGAAGCAATCATGGTGCTGAACTTCGTCTCGGCGGCGCCGCTTGACTGAACGGGAGTCATGTTGACCTTCAGGGTATCGGCAATCCAGCGCGTGGTTGAGTCGGCGCCCCACTGCTCAGTAGTATCCCAGTCATAATTGCTGTAATAGCTGAAGGTTACCGGCTTCACTGTGCTTACTGCGTCTGTGGAAGGCTCCGTAGTTGCGGGTACCGCCGTTTCCGCTGCAGCAGTGGCTGCCGCCGGTTCTTTACCGGGTTCTGCCGTACTCTGAACCGCTGCGTTATTCCCCCCGCCGCACCCGGCCATCAGCAGCACCGTACATAATACAACCGTCATTTGTGTCCATCGTTTGGTCGTCCGTTTCAAATTAAGTAACCCCTCTCTACATGTGAGTTCAAGAAATTTGCGCTACTCTTTCAAGGAACCGATGAGTACCCCTTTGACAAAATATTTTTGCAGAAACGGATACACCATAATGATTGGCAGCGTTGCCACCATAGTGGTAGCCATAATCAGCGACTTGGTGGTAACTGACTGCACCAGTGCCAGACGGTCCTGGGCCGCCGCATTGCCTACAGACTGAAGCTGATCCGTCACAATGTTAGAATTCAGGATCTGCTTCAGAAGCGTCTGAATCGGAATCAGGCTCGGATCGTTGATATATATACTGGCTGAGAACCAGTCATTCCAGTGATAGACAGCGGTAAATAGAGACAGCGTAGCCACGACAGGACCTGATATGGGCAATATGATACGGATCAGCACACCGATATGATTGCAGCCGTCAATCCGTGCCGACTCCGCCAGTCCCGCCGGCAGGCCAAGAAAGAAGGTCCGGAAAATAATCATATTATATACACTGATTAACCCGGGAATAACGAGAACCCAAAAGGTGTCCATCATGCCAAACTCCCGCAGCAGCAGAAAGGTAGGAATTAAGCCGCCGCTGAAATACATTGTAATGATGCAGAAGACCATATAGAACCTGCGCCCGATCAGCTCATGACGCGATAGCCCGTAAGCCAGGATAGCTGTGAACAGCACGGACAGGATCGTTCCGGTTAGCGTTCTCAGAATGGATATCATGAACGCCTGCCCGATCCGGCTGTCCTGGAAGACGACCTCATAGTTATCAAACGTTGGGACCCGGGGCCAGAACGTGATGCCGCCCAGCGATGTATCCGAGCCCATATTGAAAGATATAACCAGGGAATTCCAGAAGGGATACAGGGTGACGAAGCCCAGCAGGATCAGAATGATATAAATGAACAGCTGCAGCACTTTATCCCCCGTTGACAGCTTCATCATAACCTGTAACTCCTTTCCCCGCAGAGTCTGATTTCATGAACATTTCTGCATCTATACCGCTTTGATGCTGCTTCGCTCACCATAGGCTGGAGCCCATTTTTCTGGCTGCTTTATTGGCTAGAGCCAGCAGTGTTACACTCACAACTGCCTTGAACAACCCTGCTGCTGCCGCGTATGAGAAGCGGTTATTCAGAATCCCCATCCGGTACACATAGGTATCGATCACATCCGACACATCACGGAGTATCGGATTCGTGGCCAGAATGAGAATATCTTCAAACCCGGCGTTAAGAATATTGCCCACCGCCAGAATCATGAAGATAATAATGACCGGCCGGATACAAGGCAGTATGATCAGCTGGATCTGCTTGAATCTCCCCGCCCCGTCGATGGAAGCGGCTTCATACAGATCCGGATCAATTCCGGCAATGGCAGCCAGATAGACAATGGCGGCAAACCCCATCTCCTTCCACATCCCCGTCCCTACGAGAATACCCCAGAAATACTCCGGCACAGACAGAAAGCTGATCGGTTCAGATGTTAGATTCAGACTCATCAGCAGCATGTTAACGCTTCCATTATCAGTCGACAGCATCGAGCCTACGAAACCGCCGACGATCACCCACGATAGAAAATGCGGCAGATAGCTGACAGTCTGCACGACCCGCTTGAACATCATACTCCGGACTTCATTCAGCATCAGCGCCAGCAGTATCGGTGCCGGGAAGCCGAAGCAGAGCTTCAGCAGACTGATCACCATCGTGTTGCGCATGACTCTCCAGAAGTCCGGGGAATTGAAGAAAGCTTCGAAATGCTTCAGCCCCACCCATGGACTGTGTAAGAATCCGCCGAACAGCTGATAATCCTGGAAAGCCATTAGAACTCCATACATGGGCAGGTAACTGAAAATAAAGATGAAGATCAAAGCAGGCACTACCATCAGCTGAAGATCCCATTGTCTGATCCAGTTATTGCACCAGGATACTGCGTTTCCTTTCTTCCCGACGGGCAATCTCCGCTCGATTTCCACATTGGTCATCCTTCCTGTTTCTTTGCTTTACACCTTCATTCTATGATCTCCAGGAAGGAGCTACCAGTAGCGCAGCCAACGAAAACTGTGGTCCAGCAACGGAGATTTTTTCCGGATCACTCCGGCTGGGTTGAGTTAGTTACAGTGGCTTATTCTTCCTCCACGGGCAATTTGATAGCTTTTACATCGTCTATATACAGTGTTCCGCTGCCCTGTGTCCCGCTGCCTTGGGCAATATAGAATGCGAACTCTTTAATGGAACCCAGATCGATGACGCCGTTGCCGCCAGTAGACCAGCCGGGCCGCAGGAATTCGGTAAAGGGAATACTTACAAGCACTGGCGATGTGCCTTGGACCGGAATACTCGCTTCCCATACCTCACCGTTCGTCTCATGAAACTGAACTGCAAGCTGCCGGTTCGAGCCATCCGGCTGCAGCCAGAAGGAAATGGCTTCCATTC
Source organism: Paenibacillus sp. IHB B 3415 (assembly GCF_000802655.2). NCBI lineage: Bacteria > Bacillati > Bacillota > Bacilli > Caryophanales > Paenibacillaceae > Paenibacillus > Paenibacillus sp. IHB B 3415. The sequence continues at coordinate 24,277 of NZ_JUEI01000004.1, forward strand.
CCGGCCATTCCTTGCCCATGCTGCGGTAGACTCCCGCATAGCCGGGATTGCCAACCGTATAGTCCAGCTTAAGCCCGTAGATGCCGCTGTTCAGATGGTAAGTGTCCAGCGTCACCGTCGCCAAATTGCCGGAGACATTCCGCTGCCATTTGGAACGCAGGCTGCTGTTCGAGCTGCCGTACTGTTCGAAATCATCAATGAGATAACTGTCCGCAGGCGGCGGCACATACGGACCGTTGCCTGTTTCGCCGTTATGGAGCGCACGCGGATTGCTATAGAGCGCTTGAATGGCACTGAGTGAATTTTTGTCGGTCAAATATTGCGACCAGGTCATGAAATACGCATACCGGGGCTGCTTCTCCCGCAGCATATCCATGTCCGGCAGTTCCCCGTTCTCTCCGATAGCAATCGGTCTGCCGCCGCTAAGCTGCACAAGCTTGTTGTAATACGTATCCCGGTAATCGTTGTTATAGATATCCATCGCCAGCACATCTACGGCATCATGACCGGGATAATAAGGAGCAGAATCATAGGCCCATGAGCTCTCGGCATTCGGGCTCCATACCCAGATCAGATTATCCAGACCATGCAGATGGGTGAAACGGTCGTACATATTGTCCCACAGCTGCCTGAACAGCTCCGGCCGCGCGCCCCACCAGAAGAATTCGGCATTCATCTCATGATACGGCCGCCACAGCACCGGAATGCCTTCGTCTCTCAGCTGGGCAAGATATCCTGCAACTTCATCCACTTGAGCAGCCCACTGATTGTAGAGTGCAGTCCCCGGAGTAACAATCTCCGTCATCTGAGCTGCCGTTACATCTCCTGTGACACTTTCCCAGCCGGCGGTGGCAGAATCCATAGGACGGGGCTCATGATACGTCAGGGTAATAATGCTGCCCGTATGACCTTTGTTGATAGCCTCGTCAATCATGGCCTGGCGCAGGGCGCTGAAATCCCCGCCGGTATAATAGGCGAAATCCGAACCCCAGATCGCCGGATAATATCCGGTTAATTCTGCAGCCGTATCATACCAAAGGGATGGCGCTTCATAATAATTATGCTGGCCTGTATACACGGCGCTGCCAACCGTGGCATAGAGCCGGTCCAGAAGTGCTGCCGCTTCCTCCGACGCTCCCGGATTCACCGGGAACATCTTGCCGGTAGTGAGCTCAAGTGAACTCGCCGCCGACACTGCCGTCCCTTCGCTGACTGCTGTCACCTTCACCTCATAGAGACTCTCAGGTGACAGACCTTCCAGCTTATAGGCATACAAGGATTGACCAGGAACATAAGGCACCGTTATACTGCTCCATTCAGTATCCGCCGCCTTTTTGAAGGTAATGCTATAATTCTTCACACCAAAAGGACCCGTAGCTGCCAGCCACTCCAGATCTGCGGACACACCATCGGCACGGTTCACGGTAAACCCTGCTGGCGCCCCAGGTGCAAGGTCCTCTGGAAGCTCCGGCAGCTTGCCGATGTATACCTGATCCAGGAACTGATCCGTCCCTGTCTGATTCTTTGCTGTCAGCTGCATATATTCCCCGTTACTTACTGTGCTCAGCTGTCCTTCTGACCGCGCCCACACCGCAGCGGCGTTCGTAATGAGCGGATGAACGATTTCATCAGAGTTCTCATGATAAACGCTGACACTGACCGTTATTGCTTCCGGGGGCACCGCTGCTGACCTGGTCCAATAGGAAACCAGATAAGAGTCTTGCCTGTCCACAGAAATCTCTGCGCTTCTGACCGCCGAATTACCCGGCAACCGCGCCGCATATTGTCCAGCGTATGTTCCGTAGGTTGTGGTCTGCACCGTTCCTGTCTCGGTCCACGGGCTGATCGAAGCCGTTTCGAAACCGCCATTAGTTAGCAGATTGACGCCCGGCGTTGCCTCCATACCCATCACAGCACCGGAAGTATTGCCGGCAGTATCCCTGGAACGCAGCATAATGGCATACACAGAGAATGGATCAAGATTCTGCAAGGTATAGGTGTATGATGTGACGGTCTCCTGATGGGGAACCGATAAGGTATCCCAGCCGGAGTCTTCCGTTTTTTTGTAGGACAGCTGGTAAGATTCGACCGCCATATCATCTGTAGAGCCCGCCCAGGTCAGCTTAAGCGAATCCGGCTCATGCTCTGCTGTCCAGGTTCCTGGTGTTGTCGGCCGTTCAATGTCAACATTCTCCCGGATCAAAGCGTCATCAATATAATAATCTTTGCTGGTGCTGTTCCAGAAGGAGAAACGGATGTACTGCACCCCGGGAGCCGGTGTGTACAGCAGCTGCTTATACTCCCACTGGGTCGAACCGGAGAAATAGAGATATTGCTTCGTCTGCTGACTGCCGAAGGCATCCAGATCGATCGCCGCACTCGTCACTCCCGTTCCTGCGAATTTGACCCACAAGCCTACCCTGTAGGTTTTACCTTCCTGCACTGCTACGGACGCAGATGCCCCGCCTGTATTCCGCTTCACCTGAAGACTCTTCGCGCCACCATGCTTCTCGGCGGTTGTCACCACCGGACTCCCCCATTTCTCCCACGACACATCTCCCGCTTCGAAGCCGGGATTTCCAAGCAGATTCTCCCCTGCCGAATAAGATACCGCTGGCGGCAGGAGAATTGATGCAACAAACAGAGCGAGGGCCAGGCAACCATGCAACCATTTTTTGCTCGTTCGTGCAGCCACTTTGTTCAGTCCTCCATTTGAATAGAGCCGGATTATATTCGATGATTACATCGTCCGGCTCATCAAATGTAAGCGTTTTCCTTGAGACTCAACAAGAACCCGCAGCAACGAAAACTGTGTTTCAGCAATGACAACGCAGTTAAAAACAGCTAAACCCGCTACAGGCTGATTGTCCCGCGGAAAGCACCGTTTCCACAGGTGACGGCAAGCACTCGTCTCACCTCACAATCAAGCGCAATCCCCTTCCAGCGGACAGCTCCAAGCGGGGCATGCTCCCACTCCTCCCAGGTGTCTCCCCCATCCCGGCTCCATACCATTTCAGATTCTGTGGAGGTCCGGACCATCGGTTCGCTGGCTGAAATCAGCACATCCTCACCGTGTTCACCCCGCCCAACCGAGAGTGCTGATACATTGAAGAGCTTGCCTGCCATAACCGGAAACAGCTTGTGCCAGCTCTGTCCGCCGTCACTGCTGCGCCATAGCCCTTCTGAAATAAACCCCGCATAGATTGTCCCCGGACGGGAGGGAGAGTACGCCACTGCGCTCAGTATTGAAGCCGGGCCGCCAAGCTGAAAAGGAAGCCCCTCTCCTATGAAATCCCAGGTGTCACCATGGTCTGAGGATTGCCAAATCCCCTCCGTGGCTTCTCCGGCAATTAGCTGTCCTGCCTGATGCGGATTCGTATCCATGAGCTGGTTGGACCCGCAGGCATTCTTGACCTGATAGACTACAACGGACAGCAGCTCAGCTTCAATCCAGCGCTTCTGATGCGGAAGTGTCTCCACATAAGCCGGAGGCCGAAAAGCTGTGCGGTCCCATGAAGTGCCGCCGTCCCGCGACCGGTAGATTCCTGCGCCTGCACTGACTGCCCCGTCCACATAGGCATAATAGGTGCCCGGCTGATTGCCGTCCTCACGCAAAGCCTGCACGAATAACCCGGGACCCAGTGTTAGAGCTGCTCGGGCACGGTCTTCACCATCGCGGTATACAGCGATACAGGCTGTACGGCCGTGGCCGATGAGGCCGTACAGATACAATCCCGGATCTGCTGCGGAAATAACAGCCGCAGAGCTTCCGGAATAGCCGGACAGTCCGGGCAGATTGCGGAAGGAGAGACCGCCATCCTCAGTCACCTTCGGGGAATGATCCGCCATGGTGACACAGAACTTGCCGGGCTGCAGCTTATCTGCCACCACCGCTTCCATGCAGGTTGTCTCAAGCCCCCGGAACTGCCCGGCCCGCCAGGTCATTCCTCCATCCCCGCTGTAGGCTACCCCATACCAGTTGCAGAGATAGAGGCGGCCTGGTGTGAACCGGTCTACGATAATCTTGGAGATCGCCCAGCCGGCAGCTGAAGCCCGTGAACCTCCGTTAAAGCTGTCCATGTATGCCGGAAAGCCGCTTAAATCATTATCGTTGTGATGATGGAGCAGCCTCCACCGCTCCGCGCCATCGTCTGAAACATACAGCGGTATCGGCGGAATGTCCTGCATCTGCGGGCGCAGATCAGGTGCAGTATACCAGCGCTCCGGGATATGCCAATCCTGGACAAGGGTCCCGTACCGCTGCGCTCCCTTCAGCAGACCTACTCCGGCAGACTGCCAGGTCTGCCCTCCGTCTGCACTGCTCTTGATGCCGCCCCAGATGCAGGCGGCCAGCAGCCGCTGCGGGTCCCGCAGCCGCTGCGGGTCCCGGCTGTCGAATGACAGCCCGGCAAAGCTGGGACCTTCAACCAGCAGCTCCCACGATTGTCCCGAGTCACGGCTGAGATACAGCCTGCCCGCCTTACCCCGCGGGCGGTCCTGCAGCAGCCCTAATATGCCGTACTCCCCCGGATCGGCATAATCCATATTCAGCTCCTCATCGCTGATCGTTCCGGCATATAACATACCCGGCTGATCCGGGTGAAAAGCTACACACCCGAAACGCTCCTCCGGAAGACTGGTCTGCTCCCAGCTCTCTCCTTCATCCCTGCTGATCCAGAGTCCGCCGGTATACCCGCCGGCCGCTACAATACCGGGATGAACGGGATCTACGGCAATGACCTCCCCGTACATCCGGGTCGGCCCGTTGCCGTAGAAGCCCATCCCGCCGCAGACCTCATACCAGCTGTTCCCGCCATCTGCCGATTTGTGCACCGCGCCGTAGAAGGTCCGGCTCCTCACTTCGCCGCAGCAGCGGAACATCACCTCCGGGTGATGACAGCTAATGGCAAAGCTCTGCACCTGGTGATGGTATGCCTGGGTCAGCCCCCGGTTCAGGGTCTCCCAGCTCTCCCCGCCATCACTGCTGCGGAAGACGCCCGCTACATCACAGCGGGCATATAAAACACGGGTATCCGCCGGATGCTGCAGCAAGCCGGTAATATATCCGCCTCCGCCCAGCGCCGCCGGCAGCAAGACACCTGCCAGGTTCAATGAATTTCCCATGTCAGCTTCTCCCCCCTCGCTCCAGTTCCTCTAAGCATAACTTGGAGCTGACCAGAGCGGCATCCCCGGCAGCAACGAAATCTACCGCTGAACAAAGAATGTGAATCGCAGTACAAAGCTGCGGCTTCTTTTCCAAATTCATAATTGCCTAAATAAGGGCAAGTTCACCTTGCATAACTCCATTCAGACTTATTCGGGAGCAGCATCTTGGGGAGCACATTGTATTCAGTTTTTCGCATACATTTGGCCCGGTTACCTTCGCAGAAGCACATTGTATTCGGTTTTTCGCATACATCTGGCCCGGTTACCTCCGCAGAAGCACATTGTGTTCGGTTTTTCGCATACATTTGGCCCGGTTACCTTCGCAGAAGCACATTGTATTCGGTTTTTCGCATACATCTGGCCCGGTCATAAACAAGGCGCTCCCCCTGGAACAGTATCCGGGGGAGCGCCTCTTGTTTATGCCATAATTATTAGCCTGTAGTTTCGCAGCAGCACATTGTATTCGATTTTTCACATACATTCGGCCCTGATGCCTTCACAGTAGCACATTGTATTCGGTTTTTCGCATACATTCGGCCCGTTTACCTTCGCGGTAGCACATTGTGTTCGGTTTTTCGCATACATTCGGCCCTGATACCTTCGCAGCAGCACATTGTGTTCGGTTTTTCGCATACATTCGGCCCGTTTACCTTCGCAGTAGCACATTGTATTCGGTTTTTCGCATACATTTGGTCTATTTACCTTCGCGGTAGAACATTGTATTCGGTTTTTCGCATACATTCGGTCCTAATACCTTCGCGGAGGCACATTGTATTCGGTTTTTCGCATACATTTGCTCTAGTTACCTTCACTGTAGCACACTGTATTTGGTTTTCCGCATACATTGGGTCTAGTTACCTTCGTTGAAGCACACTGTATTCGGTTTTTCGCATACATCTGGCCCGGTTACCTCCGCAGAAGCACATTGTGTTCGGTTTTTCGCATACATTTGGCCCTATTACCTTCACGGAAGCATATTGTATTCGGTTTTTCGAATACTCGTCCTTCAGACGAATCCGCGGTTGGAAGAAAATAAAGTTGAAGACTGGCAGGCGTTTCATTATGCAAAAGGAAGTTATGTTTAAGGAGCCGATACTTTATTAATACAAAGCAGAAGGATCCGCCGCAGCGGATCCTTCTTACTTCTGTTGCCAAGAACAGCTCAAATCTCTTTTAGTAGTGGAAAATGAGACTAGTGCCCGCAATTGGATAACAAGAGCCGAATGAGTGGGAAACTTCACGTTCTGTTCTTTACTGTTAGAGATTGGGGGAGTTCCCCGGTCTAAACAATTTTCACTCCATAAATGAGCGCTCGTTCGAGACGTCGTATTTTAGAATGTCCATTGTCATCCTGTTCCCCCACTTTTTCAAAAACGGCGCTGACTCATGTCTTTCAATATGGGCTGTCAGACATTCTTGATCTTGCCACCGCTGGACAGTCAGTATACGTCCGGTGCGTGCATCTTCCAAAGTAAAGGCATAAAACAGGCATCCCTTTTCAGCTCTCGTACTGGAAACAACGGCCTGAACTTCTGCAGTGAACTCATTCACATCAGACGGATTTAGGTGAGCGTAACCCATGAGTATCATCATTGCTGTTCATCCTTTTCTTAACTAAGTGAGTAAATTGCTTCATAACTGATTCTCGTTCTGCTAGGAGAGTGATAATCGTTCGAGCTGCCGTCCTTACACGATCGTGAGCACGATTTTGCCTTGAATGTGTCCACCGGATACCCGCCCATGCGCCTTGCGAGCATCGGCGAGCGGGAATGTACTGTCAATGGCGACGCGAACCGTCCCGGCATCGAGTAAGCGTCCTAATTCCGCCAACTGCGGACCGTTTGAGCGCACCTGGGTCATTGATACCGTGATGCCCAGTTTCGCGGCTTCCTCAGCGTCAGAGAAGCCTATGAATACCGGGAACAAAGCTCCGCCACGCTTGAGCGTGCGCAAGAATCGACCGGTTGTTGGACCACCAAGGGTATCGAGGACGAGATCAACGTCTTTGGCGATATCCTCAGGAGAGTTTTTGGTATAATCAATGAATTCGTCAGCACCAAGCCCGCGCAGGAATGACTCATGTTTGCCCGATGCGACCGCGATGACATGCGCGCCCTGCCATTTAGCCAGTTGTACCGCTATATGCCCCACGCCGCCCGCAGCGCCATTGATGAGTACCGTCTTGCCCTTAAGCGGCACCGGACGATGCGGCTCCGGTTGAAACGGATTCGCTTCACTATGCCCCAGCTCAATCAGGAACTGCCATCCGGTGAGACCTGCCATTGGCGCTCCTGCAGCAAGCACGTGATCGATGCCAGCCGGTTTCAGCGCAAGATCTGATGCTGGTGCGGTGACGTACTCGGCATAAGCAGTGCTCTCCCCCATACTAGGAAAACGAACCATACCGAAAACTTCATCGCCGACGGAGAAGCCTTGCACATCCGTAGCTACCGCCTCGACGACGCCCGACACGTCCGACCCCAGAATCAAGGGAAAGGACACCGCTGGCTGCCACTCAGGAGGAAGATCCTTATACCCTTCGCGCAAATACCAGTCAGGCGGATTGATGCCAACCGCGTGAACGCGGACCAGCACCTCACCTGGTTTCAGCTCGGGAATCGGCGCCTCCTCGTAACGCAGTACCTCTGGGCCGCCGAATTCATACTGGCGAATTGCTTTCATTGTATCTTTAGACATCTGGCTTTCTCCCTTCATGCAAATGAGTTATACTTACCAGAGCAGCGCTCCGTTTAAACGGATCACCGTTCCGTTTATGATTATACGGAGCACTGCTCCTATTGTCAAGGGGGGAATAACTATGCGATCCGATGCAAAGAAAAACTATGAGCACATACTGACAATCGCGAACGTCGTTGTAACTGAGCACGGCGCCGATGCCTCGCTGCGCGATATCGCACGCAGAGCTGGTGTCGGGCTCGGCACACTATATCGTCATTTTCCGACCAGAGAGGCGCTACTTGATACATTGCTCCGTGCAGGTTTCGACGAGTTGACCGTAAAGGCATGTGAGCTCGAGACTGCGGATTCACCCGGTGATGCACTTGTGTCTTGGCTACGTGAGGTCGTTACATTCACTGGGATCTATCAGGGTGTTGTGACAGTTATGGTTGAGGCCATGGAGGACACGGAGTCCGCACTCCACGCTTCGTGCGTCACGTTACGAGAGGCAGGTGCACGGCTTCTCGTACGCGCTCAGTCCAGGGGACTTGCGCGTACCGACATGAACGGTGATGACCTGTTCGCGCTAGCTGCTGCACTTGCGTGGCTCGGTGACCAGCCCTCGTCAGTGCCACGAGCTGAGCATGTTTTCAGTATTATTGTGAGCGCAATTCTTACGAATGGAGCGAGCAGCGATTTCAAGGCATAGCAGCGAACTTAGGGTAGGTTGGATCCTTAGTCGAGGTTAGTTAAACATCAAAAGCCTGTGAGCGCAATTCTTACGAATGGAGCGAGCAGCGATTTCAAGGCATAGCAGCGAACTTAGGGTAGGTTGGATCCTTAGTCGAGGTTAGTTAAACATCAAAAGCGGCAGAAGAAGACTTTATCTATGCAGTCTTCTTCTGCCGCTGCTTCATTTTATGGATCAGTCTAAAACTTATTTGTCCACAACTGATGTACATCATCTTCCTAACTAACAAAAAAACTGAACCCCGTCCCCGGGATTCAGTCTCAACTAACCATTTCAGTTCTAACCTAGGCTTGAACCAGCACGCCATCCTCCAGATGAAGCACACGGTCGCACCACTCCAGCATGCGGTCATCGTGGGTTACCATAACGGCTGCCTTGCCTTCGCTCCGCACCTCGTCAGCGATCATCCGCACTACTTCTCTGCCGCGGCTGTAATCCAGACTCGCTGTCGGCTCATCTGCGAACAGGATAGCCGGTTTGTTCATCCACGCCCGGGCAATGGCCACACGCTGCTTCTCACCGCCGGACAGCTGCTCGGGATACTGATTGCGCCGCTCCCAGATTTCCAGACGCTTCAGCAGATAGGTTGCCCGAACCTTGGCTTCCTTCGTGGTGATCTTAGCCAGCTTGGCAACATAGAGCAGCTGTTCCTCCACCTTCAGGAAAGGCAGCAGCTGTGCGCTCTGGAACATGAAGCCAATCTTTTGCAGCCTCAGCTCCGTCAAATCACCTTTGTCTTTGTCACGCAGCGATTCACCATCGATGAAGATTTCCCCGCTTGTTGGGGTGAGCAGAGCACCGGCGGCAGAGAGAAAAGTGCTTTTGCCGGACCCCGAAGGACCCAGTACTGCTACGAATTCACCTTCGTTTACCGTAAAATCCAGGTTATTCAAAACAGTCATTGCCCCGTCTCCGTCCCCGTAGGTTTTGGTCACTTGCTTCATGATTAATTTGGCACTCATGCTCCAGTCCTCCCTATCGCTTCCAAGGCATCCACCTTGGCTACTCTTGCTACAGAAATCAGTGAACCCAGCAGCGACATTCCGATGAACAGCAGGCTGGTCAGAATCATCGTCTGGCCGTCCAGCTGGAACGGCATCGCATCCGGCAGCCCCATATTCATTCCGAACGTAAGCAGCAGGCTCAGTGCCAGACTGGCTACAGACAGAATCAGGACTTGGCCGACTACGCTCCAGGCTAAATAGGACATTTTGGTACCCATTGCCTTAAGAATACCGAACTGGCTGGTCTTCTGGATTGTGATTACGTAGAAGAATACGGCAAGTACAACTGCAGCAATAATGAACAGGAAGGCTATCATCATAAGCAGTGAATTCTGTTCAGCCGCATATCCGGGGACACTGGAAATCGCCTGTTTCTGGGTAATCACCTCTACCGCCTGCTGCTGTCCGGCAATTTCAGATGCCTGTGCAGAAGATACTTTTAGCGCGATAACGTTGTAAGGAGCATTGCCTGTGCTGTCTGAGCTGCCGCCCTGAACTGCCCCTTGCTTCATGGCCTGCCAATCCAGCTGGTTAATATATACCACCGGGGTATGGCTGTACGAGCTGTCTTTCACAAAACCGCTAACCGTCCAGCTCATGCCTGTTGCCTGATCACTGATTGTACTGCCGATCGTGACACCGGACTCTTCCAGCTTCGAATCTACCACGGCATTCCCTTGAACATCATTGGTGATCCCAGCACCATCCGTCACTTCAGGAGCGAGCATCCCCGCCATATCTACGGCAAAAAAAGTAATGTCCGCCTTCACATCTGCATCGGCAGCAGTAATAGTACTGGTCTGCACTCCAAGCGGAGTTGCCTTCGCCTCCCCTGCTACCGCACGGGCTGCTGCAAGCTCCGATTCGCCTAACTGTGAACGTCTAAACGTATGGTCAGCGTCGCTCTGCACGACAAAATAATTCGCAGGCATATTCTCCAGTGCCGAGATATTCGCATAGGCAAGTCCTCTGGCCAGGCCCGTTACGAACAGGACCAGAAACGAAACCAGCAGCATAATCACCATTATGAGGCTGTAGCGTGCTTTGGAATGCCTCATCTCCCGTAAAGCCAAAAACATATAACCACTCCTTCTAATCTGTATATCCACAGTTTAGAGGATGAAAATGAACGGAGTATGAATAAAGAATTACATTATACGGATTGAACTATAGACTTTCCAAAACTGATGTTATGCGCAGGCTGCGGTGAATGTTGGACTTCCGCTGCTTTCATCTGTTACTAAACGTCTGCTCAATCAATATAGTGGCTGGGCAGGGAGACAGTAAAGGTAGTCCCTTCTCCAACCGTACTTGCCACCTCGATCGTACCGTTATGCGCCTGGATAATCTTTTGTGCAATGGCCAGCCCCAGCCCGCTGCTGTTGCTGTCACGGGTGCGCGCCTGATCCACTTTGTAGAACCGGTCGAAGATCATCGGCAGCTGCTCCGCAGGAATCCCTTCACCGTTGTCCGCCACTGTTACAGTGCAGGTATGATCGTCTGCACGTGCTGAAATACTGATTGTGCCGCCCGCCGGAGTGTACTTCACGGCATTCGAGACCAGGTTCATCCATACCTGATAGAGCAGGTTAGGGTCGCCTTCCAGTGTAATTTCAGCTACGTGCAGCCGGACCGCAAGCTCCTTCTCTGTAAGATGCCATTCCATAATCTGCATGACCTGGCGGAGCTGGGCACGGAGGTCGAAGCTTCGCTTCTGCAGGGCATGTTCTTCATAGTCGAGTGAGGATAAAGTGAGCAGCTGCTTGCTGAGCACGGATAGCCGGCGGCTCTCTTCATCAATGATCGACAGGTACTCCAGCCTCTGGGGTTCGGGCAGCGCACCGTCTTTGAGAGCATGGGCAAAACCCTGAATGGACGTCAGCGGAGATTCAATTTCATGTGAGACATTGGCGACAAATTCCTGACGCGCCCGGTTTGTCCGTTCCAGCTCCCGGCTCATCGTCATGAAATGGGAGGCCAGCTGGCCGATTTCATCGCGCCGGGCGGTATATAGTTTGATGTCGTACCTACCTTTGGATATTTTGAGTGTAGCCTCGGTCAGCCGTGTTATGGGCTTCACCACATGGAATACTGTAATGAGCATAAACCACAGGCTGAATAAGATAATGACGCCAATCAGCACGGCAAAAAAGATCCGCAGCTCGCCAAACTGCACCTCAGCATCCGGACGCATGAACAATGCATAAGTCTGTCCGGTGATCTGAACAGGTACACCAATCGAATTGCTGAGCTGATTATCGAAGAAGCCGGTGATAAATGCTGAGCTGGGGAAATTACCGACTCCGTGGTAAATGCCCCCCGCCAGCACCTTTTGCAGCGCTCCCTCCTGCAGGTCATTTTTGCGGAAAGGCAGGCCGTAGAATTGTTCATCGCCTTTGTCATTGGATAGATACATCTTGTACCCTAACGAGGCTGTACTCAGCAGATACTCTTCCACCGCATCCGGGTGGTCCTGAATGAACTGCTGCAAGCCAATGGCCATTTTGGTCAGCTTGGCATCGTTCTGCGGTTTGATTTTGGCCTGATAATATAGATTGGAAACCAGGAACCCCAGTACACTGCTGATCACTATAACCGAGCAGAACACAATACTCATTCTTACATACAGCGATCTCATGTGTTCACCATGTCCACTTTGTAGCCAATCCCGCGTACGGTGCGGATCGTGAAATCATTCTGGTAGTCGCTGAACCGCTGGCGCAGCCGTTTGATATGCACATCCACCGTCCGCTCATCCCCTTCATAATCCGCTCCCCAGACCCGTTCGATCAGCTCACTGCGCGAGAACAGCCGTCCGGGATATTGCGCCAGCTGGGCGAGAAGCTCGAATTCCTTCACCGGCAGCAAAAGCACCTCATTCCCGTCACTGATCTCATAATTCTTACGGTCAATCACCAGTGAGTTCAGGCGGATTTTGTCATCAGAGGCAATCGAATAACGGCGGAACAGTGCCTTAATGCGGAACAGCAGCTCCTCCGGTTCAAAAGGCTTGGTCACATAATCATCCGTCCCGCGCAGATACCCCTGCTCCTTGTCACTGAGCTGCTGGCGGGCCGTCAGGAGGATCACCGGAATATCGTATGTTTCCCTTATGTACGAGCATAGCTCCAGACCATCCATGTGCGGCATCATCACATCCACCACCGCGAGATCCACAGTCTGCTCCTGCATCAGGGTTACCGCTTCCCGGCCGTCGCCGGCTTCCAGGACATGATACCCCTCTCTCGTCAAGACATGCCGCAGCAATGTGCGGATATGGACATCATCGTCGGCTACTATAATCTTTTTCAATTGTAAGCTCTCCCTCCGGGCTTGCCGAATTCAATGACATCATACTAGCAACAAACCATTATCAAGACAAGCCTATGAGCCTTCACCCGTCCTTGTGAGAAAAGGCATAATGCTCTCCTTCAGCGGTGTGACAGGACGCCCCATTAGCCGTTCCAAATCTCCTGAAGTGGATGATGTATCCAGCTTGCTCATAAAAGCATAGATCCAGTGCTGAACTGCGGCATCCTGACGGTGTACCACCGGCTTCCCGGCAACCCCGGTTAATACTTCAGCCAGATCTGCAAAATCCCAGGTATGTGCAGCGGCCAGCTCATAAATATGATTGCCTGGTTCTCCTTCAAGAAGCACAGCCGCAGCGGCCAGCGCGAGATCTCCACGGGTTACCGAATTGAACTTCCATTCTCCCGGAGCAGTAATCAATTCCCCGCTGGACAGTGCTTCCTTCAGCCCCAGCACCCCTACGAAATCAATGTATAGGGCATTGCGCAAAAAGGTATATTCCAGTCCGGACTCTATAATCGCCTGCTCGGTTAGCGTGTGCACATTGTCCGGCTTGCTCTGCTCTGATCTCTGCCGGGGAAAAGCAAAGCCCGTATAGAGAATATGCCCGACACCGCTTCGCTTCGCTGCATCAATGACCCGCTTGTGCTGGATCAGACGGACGGCGTCATCCGTATTCGAGCTGGAGATTAGCAGCAGCCGGGATATCCCGTGAAAGGCTTCGTCCAGCGATTCCGTCACATCGTAATCGGCATAACGGACTTCTACCCCTTGTTCCCGGAGATACGCCGCCTGCTCAAGCTTCCGTACTCCGGCTACAATCTGTTCTGCGGGGATACGGCTGCGCAAATTTTCTACGATCAAACTTCCCAATTGTCCGGTAGCGCCAGTAATCATTATCTTCATTATTATTTCTCCCTTGTATGTTCGCTCAATTTGTTCAGCAGACCCAGCAGCTGGTGCAGCTCCGTTTCATCCAGACGCTTCATCACGCTGGCAACAGCATTCCGGTTTCCAGGCAGCTGTTCAGACAGCAGGGCGCGGCCAGCTTCGGTAATCGAAATTACCGTCTTGCGGCCATCCTTGGCATGATCCGCACGGGAGATATAACCGTCTTTCTCCAGCGGAGTGAGCAGGAGGCTGATATTGGCTTTGGTCACACCGATTCTCTCAGCGAGCAGCGAAGGGAGTATCGCTCCCCCTTGCTTCGCAATCTCTACCAGTACGCGGATTCTTGCCCCGTTTAGCCCTTGAGCCTGCCAGTATTTCTCGGATACGGCTACTGCATGGGCTGTCGCTCCCACCATAGCGAAGAAAACCTCATTGTGGAGCGGCAGCTCCAGCACATACTTTTGCAGAGTATCCATTCGTGCATCCATCCGATCATTCATTCGATCATCCATCCGATCATCCATTCCTTCATTCATAAGTCCATTCATAGAATCATCCATCTGTCCGTTCAATTGTTCATCGGCTGGTTTATTCATCCGCTCACCCATTTGATCACCCATTCTATCATTCAGAGTTCCGTCCATAACGCCCTTTAATGAGACATAACACCGCTTAACGAGAATTATCGCCCCTTAACGAGACATAACACCCCTTAACGCCTCTTAATGCCGCAAGCTCAATTTAGTTAATGGCTTAACTATATTTTATATAGAGATTAACTCAACCAGCTCTTATTGTCAAAATGTTGCATCAGAGCGCCCCCGGCAGGTGTGAGTTTATACTAAAAACCATTTTTAAGACACATAGTTTGGGTGTGGGTGTGGGTGTGCGGTATTGGTACTAGTTTGATCATACGATTTCAGTACTCGGTTGGTTTGAGCATTCGGTTGGACATACGGTTGGATATTCATTCGGTTCTTGCTCAGAATTACTGGTGATTTAACCGGACTAAACCCGGATTGTTGTACTAAATGCAAGATTTTTTCTTTATTTACTTGTAAAATTGGCTATTGTTGTACTATTTACAACAATTCTTACGATTCAGCGGGTTATCCGACTGAATTGTTGTATTTTGTGCAAGATTCCCGGTAGATTAGCCGGATCGAATTAAAAATGTCGTACTTTGTACAGGATTTCCCTCGCTTGATCGGATCAGGCCTGCTTTGTTCCGTTTTTCGCATAACCTCAGGTAGTTTAGCCGGATTTCCACTATACAATTTGCCCTACACCCAAACATAAACCAACATAAAACCCCCTATCCTTTAGTTCGAAGGAAGGGGGCATGGCGGAAGGCACAAGGGATACGGTAGAAGGTACAAGCTACGGTAGATGGTACAGTCACAGTAGATGGTTCAGTCACGGTAGATGGTTCAGTTCCAGTAGATGGTACAGTTACGGTAGATGGTTCAGATCCGGTAGATGGTACAGTCACAGTAGATGGTTCAGGGCACAGTAGATGGTTCAGGGCACAGTAGATGGCTCACGTACAATTATGTTGCCTCCAATAGACAATCGTTAGATCAGTACCGCCTTAGCCGTTGAAGTCACTGGTTCTTCGTTGTAGCTCATACTACCCTCCAGAACAACCTCCAGCTTGATCAGTTCAGAGCGGCTGGCCAGACGGATCGGCGGT
The DNA here is from genome assembly GCF_000802655.2 of Paenibacillus sp. IHB B 3415. Lineage (NCBI taxonomy): Bacteria > Bacillati > Bacillota > Bacilli > Caryophanales > Paenibacillaceae > Paenibacillus > Paenibacillus sp. IHB B 3415. Next base: position 39,773 of record NZ_JUEI01000004.1, read on the forward strand.
CCCCAGGTTCCGTAGCCGGAGGAGACAATGACATGCAGCTTGTCTTTGAGCAGATAACCCCAGTCCAACTCGAACAGGCGTCTCGTAATCCAGTGATTCGGAGCAATCTGCCCGCGGTGGGTATGTCCCGACAGCAGTACATCCACTCCAGCCCGCGCAGCAAGCTCGAAGCCGGTCGGCTGATGATCCATCATAATAATCGGCTTCGTGCGGTCAAGTCCGTCCAGCAGAGCGTCTACACTGAGCCGTCCGCCCGCTTCCATCGCCTCCGCCGTCTTGTCTTTGCGGCCCACAACATATACTCCCGAGGTTTCCACAACCTCATCCTGCAGAACTTTAATGCCGATGTTATTCATCACTTCAGTGTACTGTGCAATCGAACCGCCATAATACTCATGATTCCCCAGCACAGCATAGACCCCGTAACGTGCCTTAAGCTGCTTCAGCTGCTGGTCCATTCCATTGCGGATAAAAGGTTCAATGCTGTCATCCAGCACATCTCCGGCCAGAAGCACGATATCGGGATTCATCGCATTAATCTCTGAGACCATTCGGCGTAAATGGCGGTTCCCGACAATATTGCCCAGATGCAGGTCGGAGGCGACAGCTACCGTCAGCGGAACGCTGGTTCCGATAGACTTATCGACTTTCAGTCTGTGGCTCCGCACCACTGTACTCCAGGCATTACGTGAACCCCATAGCAGGAATACGGCAAGCAGTGCCAGCACGGTAGCTCCAGCTTCGGTCACAAACGCCGAGAGGCCCACACCGGTGAGCGCCAGCACTCCATATACCAGATCGGTCAACGGCAGCAGAATCACGGCAAACTCCATACAGGCCAAATAATAGGAGCCGACCACCTTGAACAACCGGCCAACCGGCTTAAGCGCCTTCGGCAACGGAACTCTGCCAATAATATAAGAGAAGGCAATCACAAGAAAGACAGGCCAGTAAGCAGCAGCATGAATACCCGGCAGCCATTCCTGGAGCAGAACCCACAGATGCCATCCAATGTAGAAATTAACAAGTCCAAGCACAAGAAGCATGATAATTCCCGAAGCCAGCATGCGCATGTTTTTCACCCTATTCACTCCCTTAAGGTAAGTTTCTATAATATCTACTTCAGATCATATCACAAAGTATTAGTGAGGTATAAATTGTGCTCCGCCACTATGAAAAATCTTAGACACATGCAGGAACTTAACAGAATAAAAACGAATCCGTTCTGTGTAACAGTTGAGTAACTATTTACGTTAAGCGGGAGAAAGGTGAGGATTTCCTTGGAGCACTCTTTTAAGATTTCGTTTAGTATTTATTCAAAGCTTTCTCTATTCATTTCATTATTAATTCTGATTGTCGTATTAACCGGCAGTGATTCAAGTGCAAATATACAAACCACTCCAATAGACCTTAACAAAAGCTCCGTTTCAAATATCCCCTATTCCATTCGTTCGAGCATGTCTTTTGCATTTCATAAGGCAGAAATTGAGAAGCAATTGGGAAAAGCCGATATCACCAGACGCATGAAAGGCTATTCCTATGAAATACGAAATGTTTCTGACGGCAGTCATATCTTTATAATGTACATGAGCAGCAGCTATGTTTCTGACGTATGGAGATTAACGCACTTGTTAAGTTTGGATAGTTTCAGCAAGATCACCATCGGAGAAAGTACAGTAAGCGATGTGAAAAACATTGATCCTTACTTCATGAGTTTTGATTACTCTGATCAGCAAAAGGTGGCAACAAGTGAACATAAGCTAGACGATGATGGAGTAATGATTATCCGCTATACACAAGGCAATAATGCTTGGATTGTTGATTCAATCGAGCATACCAAACAAGATCCATCAGCGTTTGCTGCAAAACTTCTGCCTGAGGATAAAGAATTGCTGCTGGAAGATTATTAAACTGTGTATGCATAGTAAAAAAGAGCCTAACAGGCTCCTTTTAAACTTCACTTAACGCTTTCAGAATTTTCGCTTTAGTCTCGTTTAGCCGCGTCTCTGCACCATCCGGGTGCAAGGGCTCACTCCAGGCCAACCCATCACCCTCGTACCTTGGAACAACATGCATATGGTAATGGGTCAGATCGTTAAATTTACCGCCGTCAGCACAAATTCTAATCCCATCCGGTTTGTACAAGCTTTTGAGCAGCGCAGTAACCTTCTGCGAAGCATCCATAACAGCATGCGCGGTTTCCGGGTCCAGCTCGTCAGTATCCAGGTAATGCTTTTTAGGAAGAATCAGGGTATGCCCTTCATTGAACGGAGCGATATCAAGTACACAAGTGATAAGTTCATTTTCGAAAATAATGTCCAGGTCTGGTTCAATACCATTAGCAATTCTGCATCCCAGGCAATCCATATTGCACCTCTCTCCCCTCTAAAAAAAGAAAATGCCCAGCGGCATCTTCGTATTCCGGATTATGTAGTTAAACGGCTTTGTTACCTTTTGCAGCGATACAGTCCCCGATCAGCTTGTCACATTTGTGAATATGATTAATCAGCCAGTCAGTCAAAGTACGGTTAAGCTTGATTGTTGACAATACGGATACCCCTTTGGTCTTAATGCTCTCTTCCAGATCCAGAACGGTCTGTACGAATTCAGCATGCGTCTTCTGGTGTTCTGTCAGTTCGGGGAAGTCGATGTCCTTCATCAATTGCTCTTCACTGCCGAAATGCTCCACGGTGTAGTCCTTAAGGAACTTCAGTGTTTCTTCGATCTTCTCTTTGCCCTGCTGGTTGGTACACGCTTCAAAAAAGTCATTCAGCTTCACAAGCAGCTGTCTGTGCTGGCAGTCAATCTTCTCTACTCCTATGTCATATGAATCCTTCCAGTTAATCATTGACTCACCTTACCCTTTTCCATAAATTACATAATGAAAAGCATAATTCATTGTCCGCTTTTCTGCATAAAACTTCTATTAACAACATCACACGACAGCAGAAAACAACTTTCTGCGGAATTGGCGTTGCAGTTTGTTATGGAAGGAGTACGATATAGCTAAGTCATTAACCTGTTCATATCCGAGCCTGTATTTCGCTTTCTCAAGTTAGATTCCACTCCAGATTGTATCTGTACAGCTTCGACGGGCGGTGTCCGGCATCGCGGGTACTCTCATCCGTCTCAATCACCCGCTCAGCAATCTTGCGGCGGAATGCGGCGGCGAGCAGCTCTTTGCCAAGGATGATTTCATACACACGCTGAAGCTCGGACAAGGTGAACAGCGGCGGCATCAGATTGAACACAATATCGGTATACTCAGCTTTGCCGCGCAAGCGTTCGATTGCAGCCTGCACCATCATCAGATGGTCAAAAGAGTATCCCGAGCTCCGGACAATCTCACGGTCCATATGGCGGACATGGCCCCGGATGGTTTCGGTAAGCTTGACCACACCGCTGAGCCTCGCCTGTTCATTCTGCAGAATAATCTCCACAAATGTCTCCAGCCGGATACCCTGCTCCAGCTCCTCGCGGCGGGTCTCCAGTATATTGTAAGAAACCTCAAACCAGGCGGCTGCGGCCGCATCATCCCCTGCCTGTACAGTCAAGGCTTTGCGGTCCACAAGTGCCATATAAGAACAGCTGATCACCCGCATCCGCGGATCACGCTGAACATCGCCCCAGGTATATAACTGCTCCATATAAATATTATCAATATTAGTCTCACTGTACAGCTCCCGGCGGGCTGCCTCCTCTACGCTTTCGTGGATCCCCACGAATCCTCCAGGCAACGCCCATTGTCCCAGAAAAGGATGTTCACCGCGCTGTATCAGCAGAAGCTGCAGTGATTTCTCCGCCAGCTTGCGGTAATTATCCTGCTGCTCCTCCATTACGGTGAAGATCAGCATATCCACAGCAACAGACGGACGTTCATAGTTCCCGGCGTCATAAGTCTTCAGGAACTGCTCCTCGGTTAGACCGTTGTGATCAGTGACGGGTTGATTAGGCATTGGCAGGCTCCTTTATAGGAATATCTTAATATTATCCCATTGTTAATAACATATCGTTATTATATACCTGCTGCCGAGGAATGCGTCAAGTAAAAAGGTGTTGAACCCATCTATATATCGTCACAAGGGTTCAATATGGACAAGCACCGTAGCTACTTGATGGCGGTCCTTCAACTGATCTTCAATCTCTTCCGTAATGTCATGGCTCTGCACCACATTCAGTCTGGAATCCACAAGTACCGTAGTATCCACTAGTACATTGTTTCCGTGAATGCGGGCTTTGATATCCTTAATTAACTCTACGCCTTCAATCTCCGATACCGTCTGCTTCATTAACTCCAGCTCACTTGCATCGAATCCGTCTGTCAGGTCATGAGTGGCTTTGCGGAAGATATCCCAAGCAGTTTTGCAGATCAGCAGACCGACAATGGTAGCGGTGAGCGGATCAAGCCACGGAATGCCGAACTGTGAGCCGATAATACCAATGAAGGCACCCACGCTTACGAGCGCATCCGAACGGTTATCCTGCGCAACGGCATGCATCGCATTGCTGTTCAATTTGCGGGCAAGCTTGATGTTATACCTAAACACAGCGATCATAATCACAGCACAGGCAGCTGCCGTCCACGCGGCAATTAGATCAGGGGTTTCCAGTGAAGGCTGAATGAACTTGTTGACACCCTGATACAGCACTTGAAAGCCTACAGCAATCATTATGAAGGAGGCGATCAATGCAGCAACTGTCTCTGCTCTGAAATGACCATAGCTGTGATTGGAATCCGGGGGTCTGCGGGAAATCTTCAGGCCTGTCAAAATTGCTATGGAAGCAATAATATCGGTGCTGTTATTCAGTCCGTCCGCAAGTAATGCCTGCGAGCCTGAAACAGAGCCGATGAACAATTTGACGGCAGATAGCAGTATGTAGGCCAGTAGACTAAGCCAAGCCCCTTTTTCACTTTGCTTGATATCGCTGTAATTATCCAAGAAAAAGGACCTCCAAATAATAGTATTGTTCCATACTACACGCTGACTAGCGGGTGGGTCTAGAGAAACAGTGTTGCCGGACGGCGCAAGAGTTAACCCCGCCAAATAGAGTTGCGGAGCCGGAAGTATGTTGCCTCGCACAACATTGTTTGCCCCGGTTCAACATTGAGCACAACTCCCTGCTGCAGAACCCAGTAACTTTTCATTGCAAACATCGTCTAACTAATAGGAAGCGGTCACGGCAGCCGCATTAAAAAGCGGATACCCTCCTTATAAAGGAGGCATCCGCTGTAAAAGCAAACGAAAGGGACAAGTCCGGAATCATATTATTCCGCCGGCGGTGTAAAGGAACGGGCGGCGAACTCGGCATCCAGCATATAGAAGGCATTGCTGTCCGTTTCAATCCGTTTGAGCTTGGCGATAATATTGCTGAAGAGCGCTTCTTCTTCCACCTGCTCGTCAATGAACCATTTGAGGAAATAGATTGTAGCATGCTCGCGTTCATCGAGGGCCAAATCAGCCAGATGATAGAATTTCTTCGTATTCTGCTGCTCATGGGCGAAGGCATGCTCGAACGCATCCAGCATGGATGAATATTCATTGTTCGGCTCCGGCAGGGCGGCAAGGGTGGCACGATAGTCACGGTCATTGAGGAATTTGTAGATTTTCATCGCATGGAACCGCTCTTCTTCAGCCTGCACCAGGAAAAAGTTGGCAAATCCGTCGAGACTTTCACCGGAACAATACGCGGCCATCGCCAGGTATACATGAGCGGAGTAGAACTCGAAATTCATCTGTTCATTAAGCGTGTTCATTAATTGTTCTTTCATTGACAGGTCACCTCATCCTTCTCATTTGTGTACACAGTAAGCAGTTCTTATGTAAAATCTACTTCATCTTATCATTCCTACCCGCCAATCAGCAAACGAAAGGACGAATCTCAACAATGAAATGGTTCAGCCCACGGCAATATAAGTCGACCCCGCATCAGCACCCGCTCCTCCTCTTGACAACCGTTGTATGTCTTCTGCTGGCAAGCGGTTGTGAAGGAAGCGGAAGCTCTGCACAGGCAGGCACGGGTCCTTCGCGGGCACCGGCATCAGCTTCTCCCTCTGCTCCGGTGACTACACCGGCAGCAACAGCAGCAGAAACACCTGCAGCCAGTGTCCAGCCTTCCGCTACTCCTGCTTCGGCAGCAAACAGTACAGACACTAACGACGATATCGCCCGGAAGCTAGCCGGAATGACACTGGAGGACAAGATCGGGCAGATGCTGCTGGTCGGAATCGATGGAACTACGGCAGAGTCAGCCGCACAGAAGATGATTGCCGAAGACAAGGTAGGCGGAATCATCCTCTATTCCGATAATATCAGCAGCCTGAAGCAATTGGTCAGTCTGACCAATGCCTTGAAGAAGAGCAATAACGGCAATCCGGCCCCGCTGTTCATGAGCGTGGACCAGGAAGGCGGCAAGGTGAGCAGACTTCCTGATGAATATGCAGTGTTCCCTTCCAATGCAGCAGTAGGGAAAGAGAATAGTGCTGCCGCTGCCGGAACGATGGGCGAACTTCTGGCCCGGGCGGTGAAGTCCTCCGGCTTCAACATGGATTTCGCACCTGTCCTAGATATTAACAGCAATCCGGATAACCCGGTTATTGGCGACCGCTCCTTCGGCAGCACTGCAGATCTTGTAGTCCGCCTCGGCATCGCCGAAATGAAGGGCTTGGAGTCTGAAGGAATTGTGCCTGTAGTGAAGCATTACCCCGGCCATGGGGATACTTCCGTCGATTCCCATCTGGAGCTGCCGGTAATTAACAAAACAGAGGCGCAGCTCGCCAAGCTGGAATGGCTGCCTTTCCAGGCGGCCATTAAGGAGAAGGCAGATGCTGTAATGGTAGCCCATATCCTGTATCCGAAGCTGGACCCTGAGAAACCCGCTTCCCTGTCCCAAGGAATCATCGGTGAGCAGCTGCGCGGAGAGATGGGCTTCAAGGGAGTCATTATAACCGATGATCTTACGATGGGCGCTATCGTCAAGAACTACAGCCTCGCTGCGGCTGCAGTCGATACTGTACGGGCCGGCAGTGATATTCTGCTGGTCGCCCACGAGTACAAGAATGAGCAGGCGGTGCGGGCCGCTCTGCTCAGCAGCGTGAAGGACGGTACGATCACAGAGGCACGGATTGATGAAAGTGTCTACCGCATTCTTGCGCTGAAAGCCAAATATGAGCTGACCGATCAGGCGGTCCCCGTCCCGGATCTTTCCGGGCTGAACAGCGATATCAAAGCATGGCGTAAGCCATTTCAGCAATAGCTTGCACCAAAAAACCTGCATTCCGGATTTCAACGGAACGCAGGTTTTTTGCTGATTTTTACTGAAGAACTACCGTATCTCCAGCCTTCAAGCCTGAGAGTACTTCGGTCTTCTCTGTCGTTTCCATACCGACCTTGATCTCCGTCCGCTCATATTTGCCGTTTCCTTTGTCCAGCATGACATAGGCCAGATCACCTTCATGGACTACAGCAATACTGGAGACCACTACCGCCTTCTCTTTCCGTGAGGTCTCGATGTCACCGCTGAGGCTGAGGCCACCGATCAGATGCTCGTCAGGCTGCAGGGAGATGACTACTTCGAATTGCGGAATTTGCCCAGCCGTGTTCTGGCCGGTGGTCGTCGTCGCAAATTTGGATACCTCGGTTACTTCCCCATTAAGGATCAGATCCTTCATCGCTGTCATCTTCACCTGTACCTTCATCCCTTTTTTGATACGGAAGATATCCTGCTCTCCGACCTGTGCAATGAACTCCAGCTTGTTCAGATCAACGATCTTGCCGATGTACTGGTTATCTGTAACCGTCTGCGGACGTTCAGTACTGCTGTCGTAGAGGAAGATGCCGTTCTCGGGTGCATGATAGACGGCCGTGTTCAGCTTCGTTTTTTTATCCGCAAGCTCCTTGGCCTGGATTTCCGCATTCACCTGATTCAGCTCGTCGTTCAGCCGCGCAGCCTCCTGGGCAGCCAGCGCCTTCAGCCGTTCCGCTTCCGTACCGGCCGGAGCCGCACTATCATCCTCCTGCTGGCTGACAAAAGCGTTCAGCTCCGCCTCCAGCTTCGTTTTGCGGTTGGCAGCTTCTGCCGTCGCAATCTCATTGCGAAGTATGCTCTGATCCAGGGTAAAGAGGACGTCCCCTTTCTTGACCTGTGCCCCGTTCTCTACTTTCCAGGCGGTCACCTTAGAGGCAAACGGTGCATACACCAGCGTCTCCTGCTGGTATTGCGATCTTCCTTTTACCTGTATCGAGCTGGTCAGCGTCTCCTCCGTTACCGGGAAACTGATTACCTGCATCGTTTCCGGCGGAAGCTCTGCCGCCTCCTTGCCCTTGAAGAATTTGGTATAACCCAGATAACCTGCGGTACTGATGATACCTAAGATTATGATCCACTTCAGGCTCTTCTTTAGAGTCCTCTTCATCATTTCGGCTTCCTTTCTAGCTTAGGCTTAATCTCGTTTAATGGCGGTCAACGCATCTGTTCGGGAGGCGCTGATGGCCGGATAGATTCCGGACAGAACTCCGGTCATAATGGCAAAAGACATCCCGATCGGCAAATTCATCGGCGGGATGAAGAAATTCATCCCATCGCCTGCCGAACCGACCAGCTTATTAAGCCCCATGACAATTAAATAGGAGAACAAGACACCAAGCAGTCCGCCCAGCAATCCCAGAAGCGCGGCTTCTGTTATAAACATATTGCGGATCTGACCCATGTTAGCCCCCAGGACTTTCATAATACCAATCTGCCGGCGGCGCTGATGGGTGGACATCGTCATGGCCACAATAATGGAGATCGAGGCGATGATCAGAATGAATACGCCGATTCCGAGTGCTGCCATCTTAATCATGTCAAATTGTTCCTTCAGCATCTCCTGCTGGAACAGATTGTCTTGAGCGTTCAGTGTCAGCTTCTGAATCGTCTGCTCCACCGACTTGATGTTCGCCACATCATCCACTTTGACTGTAACTGCGTTATAGCTTCCCTCTTCCGGGAGATTGAGGACACTGGTGGTGGAATTATCAAATACCAGTTCCTTGGAGAGCTGCGCTGCAGTTTCAGGTGATATATACATAATCTTGTCATACGAAGCCTGCATATCGTCGATCCCTTTTGCTCCTTCCAGAATGCCGCCCACCTGAAGCGGGGAGCTAAGCTTCGTCGCAGGTGTAATTGTGCTATAGTCCTGCGCCTGAATCTGAATCTGCTTGCGGTACAGCTCGGAGGGCTGGATCGATAGTTTTCTATACTGCTCCTGAATATCCTGATTGAACGGATCATTGCCCATACTTTCATAAAGCTTCTGGCGGGTCTCCAAGTCGATTAAGCCCAGCGTCGCCCCGTAATTGAGCACGATCGTTCCCGGCTGGCCATTCGCTCCGCCCTGCTTAAATTTATGATCGTATTCCGTCAGCATCTGCAGATCTGCGACAATGATCCTGACATCAGCAATCTTATTGTCGATCGTCACCAGCTGCAGATATCCGGCCTCTTGAAAAGGTGAAGCGGCCTTCACATGATTCAGTCCCTGGATAATCTTCAGCTTCTGGTCGGTCAGCTTGCCCGGGTCGAGGTTCTCATTCACCTCTCCAGAACCGCCGCCTCCGCTGCCGCCCTTGCCGTTTGAAGGAATCCCACCGCCCGGCGAGACCATAATTTCGTCCATTTTGAAACTTTGGTTCACCTGTTCGGTCACATAGACTTGAGCAGATTGGCCCACACTCAAGGCCACGATAATTGCTGCGCAGCCGATGGAAATCCCGGTCATACATAGACCTGTGACCACCTTGCGCCGTTTGACCTGTTCCCAGGCCATCCGTGAAATATCTCTGATCTTCACGGCTTCCCTCCCTCTGCAGGCTTAGCTTCTGCAGGCGTCTGGTGTTCAGGTTCTTCAGCGGTCAGATGTTCATCCGCTGCTGATGTCTGGTGTTCTGTCTCTAGAGCTTCCTGCTCAGCTTCTGCAGCTAATTGCTCTTCAACTTCAACCACTACCACTGCTTCCTGTTCAGCTTCCTCGGCTATTTGCTCTTCAACCTGTACTTCTCTCTGCGATTCTGTAATCAGGAAGCCATCCTTGAGCGTAAAAATCCGCTGCATTTGTTCAGCCACCTTGTATTCATGGGTAACCACAATAAACGTGGTCTTCATCGTACGGTTCAGATTCAGCAGAATGCTGATAATCTCCTCCTCGGTCTTGGAATCCAGGTTCCCCGTCGGCTCATCAGCGAAGATGACCGACGGCTCTGTGATCAGCGACCGTGCAATACTGACCCGCTGCTGCTGTCCCCCGGAGAGCTGCGAAGGAAATAAATCCGCCTTGTCGGGAATCCCCACCTGCTCCAGCAGCGCAAGCGCCTTCGCCTTGCGGTCCCTGGGAGAGACCGACTGGAAGACCAGCGGCAGCTCCACATTCTCACGGACCGTAAGGCTTGTAATCAGCTCATATGCCTGAAAGATAAATCCGATATGCTTGCGCCGGAACTCGGCAAGCTTATTCTCGCCCATCTTCACAATGTCTTTGTCGGCAATGAAGATATGACCTTCCGTAGGCTTCATCAAGCCGGCCATCAGATTAAGAAGCGTCGACTTGCCGGACCCCGAACTGCCCAGTAGTGCAACCATCTCCCCCTCCTTGACAGCAAAATTGATTTTATGAAGAACGGATGTCCATTCATTACCGCTTTTGTACGAATGCGTAATATCTTCAACACGCAACATGGAAGCTGCTCCTTTTTTAACCGGTATATTTAGTTTGATTTATGAAGATCATTCCTCGGGCTTGGCCGGATTCACATTGGTGACTGCATAAGCCTGGCTGCCCAGCTTTATGCGCTCACCCTGGAATTCATCATAGAATGTTAAGGAGTAGGCCCCTCCACCCATCGTTTTGTACAGGGTTCTGCTGATAGAGAGCGAATACTGGTTGTTGGTTCCTTCGGTCAGATCTGTTCCGAGTGTAAGTGTCTTCTCTGTAGAGATTCCGAACGGATCGGTAATCTGCAGAATCAGCTTATGTTCAAGCGCTCCCGCATCATACTGGTTATCCCGCTTCAAGCCATAGTTGATCGTAATATCCAGGGTATCCGATGACCTCAGATGCTTGCCTTCAGAGCTCTGCACGGAAATTGTATACGGATATAACACAGTCGAAGCCAGTGTAGTAGCAGGTACATTACCCTGCGGATTCAGTTGGAGTGCAGCTACATCCACAAATCCGGTCGCTTCCTCTTTACTCTCAATCAGCTTGCCTCCGTTGGTACCGGCACCCAGGTAGAGTGAAATGTCCGCGATATCAGCAGCTTTGGGCAGCTTGGTCCAGAATACTACCAGCTGTTTGGCACCTGGAGAAGCACTGTTATCCGATTGGCTGGAGCTTGCTTCAAAATATTGTCCATCTTTGGTTTTGTAGTAGGCCTGCAGCCGGGCCATCTTGCTCTGTCGCTTCTCTTCACTGCTCAGCAGAAGCTCCGTGTAGACCAGATTGTAATTCTCTCCTTCATATACAGTGGTTTTGTTCTCCTTCAAACTTGCCGCTTTACCTTTTTTGCTTATAGTGTAGCTCTTGCCCTGCGCAATGGTCGGGATACTATTGATCGAGTTGTTGACACTGAGATCCAGGAACGGAACACTTTCCGAATTCTGTGTGCCGTATAAGGCAACCCGCATGTCCCGGAACTCTGACGTGTAGGCTATTTTGCCAAGTACATACAATTCCACCGATTTACCGGGGGCTAGCACCGATGATTCCTTGTTGTCCATATACAACTCCGTAGTCACGGGCAGACTGTCATTGTCAAGCTTGATTGAACCCTTCAGCTCCGGGATCGTAAGTGACACAGTCTGTGTGTTGGTGATTCTCAGTCTTGCAGCTACAATGTCATCATCTCTCCATGGGTAACGCTGCAAAGATTGAATACTGTATGAGAAGGAACCGTAAGAATTCGTACTCAAGTACTCCTGGCCAGTCATTACCTCAGTACGAAGCGCGTAAGGAATGACGAAGTAGGCTACAGGGAAAATCATCTTAGTGGTCGTGGTCACAGGACTTGCCGGAGCCGGAGTGCCCGGAGTACCGGTAGTTCCCGCTCCCTCGCTGGTCCCGGATGAATCAGGCCCGCTTATATTGTCCGCGCCTACCGACTCTATCATCATGAGCTGCAGGCCGGACTGCTCCACTTCAAGCGGTACGCGGACCGTAAGCGGAATAATTTTGGTCTCTAGCGGCTTGAGCGTAACTCCGCTTAACCCCTTCGCACTCACCGGGAAGGTTGTGCCTTTCTGGGATTTGACCGCCAGCTCATAGCTTGGAAGCGTTACTGCTTTGTTGCCGGTATTCTTGATCTGCATCTGAAAAGTCCATACCGCATCAGCATCCTGTGAATATACATTGGCATTGCGTATCAGCGTTTCTATGGTATTGCTGTTCACAACGATTTTTTTGACTACGCCGCTGCCGACGACCAGATTAGGTGATGTGGCCGCTGGAAGCTTATAGGCCGATTTCGGTAGCTCCAGCTTCGTAGTTTCATCCTTTTGCGTAAATTGAAGCTTCATATTATCCGTCTTAAGGTAGGCTGGTATTTCGGCCAGATAATAGATGCTCCGCTTCTCTTGCGGCTGAATCTTGTAATCTGCCTGGGTGCTGCTTAATGCAAGCTCAAAGGAAGTCCCGCTGGCGGATACCAGATACGCGGAATACCCCGGATCACCCAGCACCTTATTTCCTTTATTGGTCAGATTGAGTCCAACCTTGGCATAAACTTTGCCGCCGTATTTGTAGAGCTGCAGTGAATCCGCACTGGCTGTAACAGGAATGTCGTTCATGGTGGTATTCAGGCTTGTACCGGCTGCAGCAGCTGTGGAGTAATTCGCCGGAACTGCGTAAGAGCCCGTCTGCTTCAAGTACCCCTTCGCCTTGGCGTCCCAGACCAGCATGGAGATCTTCAGGCCCTGCAAGGATGAAGTTTGTCCCACATTTACATAGTAGGTAACGCTCAGACTTTCTTTCGCGCCGACTTTTTTCTTCAGTGCATCCGTACCTACCGGATTCCCCGGAAGCACTGAACCTCCAGGTGTTACAACCCGTGAGAAATATTTCAGCAGACTCGCGCTTGAATTACCGGAATTGGTATATTTCAGCGTATACGATACGATATTTCCGCCGGTCTGACTCCAGATGTTCACGTTCTCAAGGACTGCAGTCACCCCGGCTCCCAGCGGAACGGAATTGAATTTGAATGCTGGTGCAGCGGCGGGTGCCGCCGCGTTCTTTGATGTTGCGGCTGCGGCGGCAACGGGGGCAGCGATGCTGCCGGCCAACTGGCCGGCTACAAGCGTACTCACGAGCAGAGCAGCATATGTAACTCTATACTTTCTCATTTATTTCCCTCCAGATGTATTTACTAGCAATATTATAGTTGCAGACAGCGTGGAAATTGTATCCACTTTGTAACCCTTCGCCTCCGGTTGTAACCTTCTCAGGCAAAAACATGTCAAGTACAGCACAAAAAGCGCTGATAATGTAACAAAGTTTGTTAATATTGTTTCGGCTACACTATGATTCTATGAGCTGAACAACCGTCTGTACTGGTTTGGCGGCATGCCTTCCAGCTGTTTGAAGACCTTAATGAAGTAACTGGACTGGTGAAAACCGGTCTGCAGCGCAATTTGCGCGACAGACAGCTCAGTCGAGACCAGCAGCAGCTTGGCGCGGGCCATCCGGCAGTCACTTAAATAACGGTTCGGCGTCTTGCCCATTATGCTCCGGAACAGCCGCAGAAAATGATAGCTGCTGTAACCGGCAAGCCTGGCCATCGCTTCCAGTGTCCAGGGCCGCTCGCATTCGCTGTGTATCCTGTCGGCCGTGAGCCGGATGGAATGTCTGATCTCAAGCGGCACCGACCCGTGCAACGGCTCAGAATTCTGCATCAGCGTCACAAGAATCTCATAGAGCAGGGTAGACAGACGCGGTTCGCTCCGGGTCTCATAAGCCGCACTTAGCCTGTACATCTCCTCGAAGACCGGTTCATAGCCCGTTCCGGGATCGAAGGTGAAAAAATAACCGCGGGAGTGATCCGCCTCCTCCAGCATCGGCAAAGATAAAGCTGTGCCGAAATGGACCCAGCGTACATTCCAGGCCTGGCCCGGATCAGAACCGTATTGCTGGTAAGCCCCCCGCGGGAACAGAAATCCGCTCCCCCGCTTCATCGATATCCGTTCCCCTTCCTGGAACACATACCCTTCTCCGCCAAAGACCATATGAAGGTTATAGCTGCCCAGGAAACCTTCGCTTCTGCGCTCAGCATGCTGCGGGAAGTCGCTGTAATGGCCCAGCATCTCCGGATAGCATACATAATGAGCATAAGCTGGCTGCGGTAGAACATAATGCTTTTTCATACGATCCCCTCTTCTCACCGCCTTGAATCAAGCACGCAATATAGTAATACAATAGCAATATTATGTTATATAAGTGTATACACTGCTGATAATACAATAGATTGGTACCAACAATAAAGCATATATTTACACTTGGAGGTTACTATGAAGAAACCTGTTGCTGCAGAACGATTCGAGCTTGGCGTCTGTTATTATCCCGAACACTGGCCTGAATCCATGTGGGCGGATGATTACCGCCGTATGGTTGAAACCGGATTCACAATTGTACGTCTGGGCGAGTTCGCCTGGTCGGTCTTTGAGCCGGAAGAAGGTCAATTTCAATTCGGCCTGTTTGACCGTGCTATAGATTTGGCGCACAGCTACGGGCTGAAGGTGATTATGGGAACACCTACTGCCACTCCGCCCGCCTGGCTTACCGAACAATATCCTGAGGTATTAAATGTGACTCATGAAGGTGTGACGATGCAGCATGGCATGCGCCGTCATTATAATTACAGCAGTCCCAAATACCGCGAGCTCTGCGCCAGAATTGTGACTAAGCTTGCCGGGCATTACGGCAGCCATCCCGGTGTGTCCGGATGGCAGATTGACAACGAATTGAACTGTGAAGTCAATGTATTCTACTCGGAGAGTGACCATCTTGCCTTCCGGACATGGCTTCAGGACAAATATGTAACACTGGATAAGCTGAACGAAGCCTGGGGTACTGTATTCTGGAATCAGACCTATACACGCTGGTCACAGGTCTATCTGACCCGGCCAACCCCCTCGCCTAACCAGCCCAATCCGCATCAGGCACTGGATGAGAAGCGCTTCATCTCTTATAACACGATTTATTTTGCCAAGATCCAGGCGGATATCCTCCGTGAACTGGCTCCTGACCAGTGGGTGACTACGAACGGCTTATTCGGACATCTGGACAGCCATGAGCTGAATGACGAGCTGCTGGACTTCTTCAGCTATGATTCATATCCGCAATTCTCCACCATTTACTTTGACCCGGCAGAGGTCAACCCGCTGCGTGACCGCGGCTGGGGACTGTCGCTCTCTGCGGTCCGCTCGGTCAGCAGCAACTTCTGTGTGATGGAACAGCAGTCGGGACCCGGCGGTTGGGTCAACCGGATGGATATGCCTTCTCCGAAGCCCGGGCAGATGCGGCTGTGGACTTATCAGTCTATCGCCCATGGTGCAGATATGCTGCTCTACTTCCGCTGGCGGACAGCTACTATGGGGAACGAAATCTATTGGCACGGCTTGAATGACTATCACAACCAGCCGAACCGGCGCGTGAAGGAAGCTGAGCAGATCGGCAAGGAGCTGGCAAAGATCGGCAAAGCCTTCATCGGCAGCCGGACTCAGGCTAATATCGCCATCGTGCGGGATTATGATAATGAGTGGGACGGGGAATATGACGTCTGGCACGGGCCATTCATGTGGCAGAGCAACAAGGAATGGTTCAAGGCACTGCAGCGGAAGCATATCCCCAATGATGTTCTCTATATGCGCAGCAATACAACGCTTGCGGAGCTTGTGCGTTACGAGGTGCTGGTCTACCCGCATCCAGCCATTATGAGCGACGACACAGCGGCCCTGCTGGATCAATATGTACAGCAAGGCGGGAAGGTGATCTTCGGCTGCCGCACCGGATACAAGGATACCTCCGGACAATGTTATATGCGGCCTTTTCCCGGAGCAGCTCAGGAGATGTGCGGTGTAACCGTTGAAGAGTTCACTATGGTCAAAGGAACACGTCAGCCTACCTCGATCCGTTGGACGAACAATCCAGGGACGCTCACGGGTGCGGATGCTTTCAATGATATTCTCCATGTGGAAGAGGACAGTGTCGAGGTTATGGGAACCTACGCTACCGATTATTATGCCGGCAAACCGGCGGTAACCCGCAACAAGCGCGGCAAGGGGGAAGTCTGGTACTACGGGGCTGTATTCAATGAGCAGGCCGTGCTGCAAATGATCGGAAGTTTGGGGCTGAATTCACCAGCTGCCGAATGGCTGGAATTGCCGCCGGAGATTGAGCTGCAGATCCGCGCTTCTGAGGGAGATACCGCTGCAGGACTCACCTTCCTGCTTAACTATAGTGAAGAGCCGGCAGAGATCGTGCTTAAGGAATCCAGAACGGATCTGCTGAGCGGACAAACCGTCACGGGAAGTTATACGCTGGATGGATATGGCGTTCTGGTGCTGGAATAACAATTGCTATGAAGTCTAAGGCATGACTATATCAATATAAAAGGGTTCCGCCGCCGCAGATTGCTCTGCGGATAGCGGAACCCTTTTGCTGCTGCAGATTGCTCTGCGGTTACGGAATCCTTTTACTCTGTTATCTGCCGGCGGCGAAGTTGGCGTATGAATTGGAGGATATCAAAGCCAATAGAATCCCCTTGCAATTCACTGTGAATTATAAGATATTAATAAAATGTAATCCTCCCTCAATTGAACCGAATTGAACTTAGAAATCTTTACTCTGGCCGGATCTTAATTGCTCATAGGCAATTCCCAAGTTTAGCCGCTGCTCTTAACCCCAGCGGACACCAGCGCCCTTATTTCCCCTAATGAGCACAAATGTACAGACTAACGGACCGTATAGACCTTATCACCTCTCCACTAGGGAGTTATCAAGTATACATCCGCAAATAACTGCACTGGTGTCCGTAAGGATAAGAAACGGGTGTTTATAAGGGAAATAAGAGCTGTCCGGTCCGTTAGACTTGTTCCTGTCCAATTTATTTTAATTAATTACGCCTGCTTTTAACTGCTGCTTCAAACGAATTTAATTGTTTTGATCTATAAAAAGGAGTGAATCCGTGAAGCCAGAATTCATACAACAGGAGTCTCCGGCGAATGGCCGCCTGCAGCGGGATGCCCTAGAGGTACCGGAGGGGAATGACACCTTCCTGCAAGGGGTCAAAGATTGCCTTCCTACTCTGCTCGGCTATCTAAGCATTGGCTTCGCAGCAGGCGTTGTGGAGAAAACCGCCGGCCTCTCCATTGCCGAAATTGCCATGATCTCCATTATTCTTTATGCCGGATCAGCCCAGTTTATCGCCGCAGGAATGATTGCGGCCGGAAGCAGCGCCTCCAGCATCATTATTACAATTCTGCTGGTCAATCTGCGTCATCTGCTGCTGAGCGCGGCGATATCGCCCTACTTCCGCCATTTGAATCCGCTGCGCAATCTGCTGATTGGATCACTGCTTACCGATGAGACCTTCGGGGTAGCCATCCAGAAGAGTGCCTCCAGGAAGCGGATCAGCGAGAAATGGATGCACGGGCTTAACATTACAGCCTATCTGAACTGGTTCCTGGCCAATATCGCCGGCGCCTTCCTCGGACAGTGGATATCCAGTCCGGAGAAGTGGGGGCTCGATTTCGCCCTGCCTGCCATGTTCATCGGACTGCTGGTGCTGACGGTCATGGCACGGCGCAAATATCTGCTGGACATTACCGTCGGGTTCATAGCTGTCATTGTTGCCGTTCTGGTCTCTATTCTGTGGTCGCCCAGCATGGGTGTGATTGCGGCAGCTCTTATAGCCTCTACGATTGGAATGGTGATTGAACAATGGAAATAAGACTGGACATCTTCTTCATTATCCTGGGCGCTGCACTCGTTACCTTCATCCCGCGCGTTCTTCCGCTTATGCTGCTTAGCCGGATCTCCATTCCGGACTGGGGGATGCGTTGGTTAAGCTTTGTACCGATTGCGGTAATGGCTGCATTGGTCGCCCAGGAACTATTCGTAACAGACGGCAAGTTCGCGGGGCTATCCACGAATGTGGAGCTGATCGCGGCATTGCCCTCCTTCTGGGTAGCCGTCAAAACCCGCAGCCTGCTCGGAACCGTAGTTACCGGCATCCTGGCGCTGATGCTGCTGCGCTTGCTGTTTTAAGCCCTTATACTTCAGCTTCCAGCTTCAGCGTCTCTTTTACATATTCGCCAATATGATGAATCGCCTGCTGCGCTTCAGGCAGCAGCGCGGCCAGCATCTGAAACACACTCCACATGTTCTCCCACACTTCCAGCTTGGCGGGTGTCCCATCCACAAGTGCCTTACCGGCCAGCCGCTCGGCATCGCTTAGCAGCACCTCGTGATCACCCGCCTGAATGAACAAAGGCGGCAATCCTGAGAGGTCTTGTCTCAGCGGTGATAATAGTGCAGGGACTTCACCGGCATACTCCCCAAGATAATCTTCCAGAATACGCTGATTAGTCTCCCGGCTTCCTGTAGGATCTCTATCCGCCCGGCTCTTATAAGACTCTCCGTCCAAATGAACAAGATCTCCATGAGGCGAGAGCAGGAATGCGCCGCCCGGAAGCGCCTTCCCTTCATCCCGCAGAGAGATCAGCGTCATAAGGGCAAGTGTGGCACCTACGGAATCTCCGCCAAATATGATGTGCCCGGACTTAAAGCCCTGGTCCAGCAGCCACTGGTACGCAGACAGGCAATCTTCACCCGCAGCCGGATAACGGAATTCCGGAGCCAGCCGGTATTCCACAGTAAGCACAGCAATTCCGCTGGCGGCCGAGAGCCTTGCTGCCAGATCCCGGTAGACTGCACAGCTGCCGGCCACAAACCCTCCGCCGTGGAAATACAGAATTACCTTTGCATCCCTATGTGCATCCGTTTTTTCACCAGCCCTGACCCACTCCCCACTGAACCTCTCTGTCCTTACCTGCTCAACCTGCACACCGTTTAGCACAGGCAGTTGTCCGGCGGATTCCGCAAGGGCGGCGCGGATGTCTTGGGCCGGTTGTCCCGGATACGGTTTATTGTGCTTCAACTGGTTGGAAATGGCCTGCAGCTGTCCGGCTGGAGTTACACTAGGGCATATCATAACGGTTCATTCCTCCTCTTAATCGTTCATAGACACAATATAAACCCTGTACCGGAGTACAGGGTCAAGTGGCTATCTCAGATTAAATTCCCGCCGGTTCAGCCTTTCATGTTCAAGATATCAAGAGTCTCCTGAACACCTGGATGTCTGTCCTGTGTAAGGAGGCTGCTCTTCAATTCTTCCAGCTTTGTGCGGGTCTTGTGCCGTTTGGCAATCTCCAGATCAACAGCGGCCATTTTACTCTCAATGACTGTAATAAAGTCCGGTATTCCGATACTTCCGTCTGCAAATTTGACCAAAGCTTTCTTGATCTCACGCAGAGTGAAACCGCAAGCTTTCGCATTCTGAATGAAAGCGATCCGTTCCAGTGCTTCCTCCGGATACATCCGGTATCCGCTGGACGTGCGCTGCGGCTGCGGAATCAGCCCGTATTTCTCATAATATCTGAGCGTTTCTATGTTTACTCCGGCCTCTTTGGCCAGTTCGCCTCGTAAATATGGGGTCATCCCTATTTCTCCTTCCTGCAGGATTAGCTAAAGCTTCAACTGTTCTTTAAGTGCTGTAATCTCTTCAGCAGAGAGCTCAGTGAGGCCTGACTGTTCTTCATCTGCATATCTGGCTTTATTATAAAGTGCAAGCAGGCGGTCATAGGCTTGCCCTTCGCTGACCGGATTTTTACGCTGCCGCTTCTGTCCTTCCGACCATGCTGCCACATCGGCACCCGTCTCCTGAGGGGTCAGATATGCCTTCACCTCATAACCGTCGGTATGCTTGGCTCGGAGCCAATGCCGATAGAGCCAGCGGATGCGTGCCCGGCTTCCGTCCATCGTCTCCCACCGGTCCCGGCGGCTGGATGGTGTAAGCCTGATACGCAAGTAATCCCTGAAGCCCTGAACGGTCTGCTCCCAAGTGAACAGGCTGGTCTCTTCATCCTGATAACCGGCAGCAGCTGCAGGCGATTCTCTGCGCAGCAGTGTCAACAGCCAGTCCATTGCTCTGCGGAGCAGTCCACCGGTATTTCTGTAAAGCCAGCGTACTCCGAAATACAGCACCACAACTATTGCAGCCGCCCCTATAATATAGAAGCCAATGTTAAGAATTGCGGCCAGAATGCCAGGTTCACCGGCTTCCGCTGCCGGGAATTCCTGAATGGCTTGTGGAGGAGCCTCCTCCTGCGGAGGTTCCTCTGCGCCGGAGGACAGCCGGCTGAGCCAGGTGAAGAAGAGCCTCACCGCATTCCACAGCAGCATACCCACCGCTTTGCCGCCGCCCGCCGCCAGAATTGCCGCCAGGACAATGAAGCCCGCCAGATACAGGCGGTTATGCCGCCGCAGGCCTTCGGGCAGACGTGCTGAATCACTGTTTAAGGAGCTGTAGCGCAGATGGCTGCTGTTGGAGTCAATCAGGGCCAGCACCAGGCATAAGCTTCCGCTCCAGGTTAGAATAGTCACATTAGCCTGAAGCTCCGGAATTTGGGAGAAGGCTATTGAAGCAATGAAATAGATTGTGATTCCGGCCAGATAGATTCTGAACCGGTTCATCCGCGAAGCTGTAGTCATGCCAAGATACGCACAGACTGCGGCACCCGCTACCAGCGGGATGCCCGGAAGTGTCAGTGTGCTGCTTATCAGTCCGGTCAAGAGACCCAGCAGCAGCGCCGCCAGCAGCTGCTGCCATAACCGGCTGCACTTATGCCGCAGCAGTACACCGCCTGCAACCAGCAGCGGTAATAGGTAAATCCACCGAACCGCTGCTTCACCGGATTGCAGATAAGTCTGCAGCACCAGCCAGACAGGCAGAAGCAGGAGCCAGTCTATGAAAGCAGTAATCCATAGCGCAAGGTTTGCCTGGAATGAAGACGAGAAACGGAGTTTCATAGCGCTGCACCGCCTTCTTCCGGAATATCCAGCCATTCTACGCCATTCCCCATGAAGCTTAGTGCCGCAGCGGCATCCTGCAGTTCCGCCCCCCGGTGGCAGGTAATGATCAGATAATCCGTATCGCCTTCATCCTTCTCTGCTTCAATCTCCATCAGCCTGCTCATTGGCAATGTTCTGTCCAGATTCAGTCTGGCCAGCATGCCAAGGAATTCTTCAGCATGTGATATCGGCCAGGTATCCACCGGATCTCTTGCCCCGCCGCCGTCCAGCCTTCCGTTGCTGAGCAGCCGGGTCTCAATGCCATGGCTGATGGCATATTCAGCCACGGTCGCCGCATACCGGATGCCTAGCTCAATCCGCTCCACATCGGTTACGGTCCGCCACATGGAATCGCTGATCTCCACGTTCAGGCAGATTACAAGCCTTGAATCGGCCGTGTAATCCTTCTGATGCACCTGCATGCTTCCTGTGCGGGCTGTCGCTTTCCAGTTGATCGAAGCCAGGGAATCCCCTGCACTGTACTCGCGGGTACCTGCGGTCAGGAACGGATCTTCTACAATCCAGCGCTTGACGGGCAACTCGCCGAGCCAGCTGTGCACCGGCAGCGGAAGCTCATGAAATTGAAGCAGCCCCGGGTAGACAAGGAGCTCCAGCTGCAGCGGGAAAGTCTTCGATTTGCGGCTCATGCCGAAGAGATCCCCCGTAGTCATGGTTGCGGTCTCCAGAAGAAACAATCCGCGCTCCCGGCAAATCACATTATGCCGGCGTTTGATGTGGCGGTAAGACCTGAGAAAGAACAGGCTGACATGATTCTGTGAGATCTCGCCGCTGCTGATGCCCAGATTCTCCTGGGAGCCGAACTCCAGCCCCCGGGCGATACTGGATTCCAGACGCAGCCAAGGCAGCGGAAGCAGCTTCTTATTCATGATCTCCTCGACCATCTCCACCTGCTCTCCTGCATATACGGCCTTGGCAGAGAAATAGCGGGTATATGTAACCTTCTTAAGCGCGTTACGGTCGTATATAGCAGAGACGAACAACAGCAGAAATAGCGTGCTTGCAATGAACCACGGCAGCGACATGGCTCATTCCACCCTTCCGCCTCTGGACAGGACAGCAGCCTCCGCAGGAACCTCCACCTCACGCAGCACCTGAAGCACGACCTCTGCCGATTGCCCCTCGCGGACTCCGGGCCCGCGCTGAAGGATTAGCCGGTGTGCTAGCACCGGAACGGCCACGGACTTAATATCATCCGGAATAACATAATTCCGCCCTTGAATCAGAGCATAACCCTGTGAAGCGCGCAGAAGGGCGAAGCCTGCCCTGGGGCTCGCGCCCAGCCGTACGGCTGGAGATTTACGGGTAGCCTCGACCACACTGATCATATACGCCAGCAGTTCATCACTTACATTAATACCGGCGGCAAGCCGCTGCATCTCTTGAATTTCCTGTGCACCTGCAACCGCAGCGGTATCCTCCAGCGGGTTGTTCTGGCGGAACCGCTGCAGAATATGAACCCCTTCATCAAATGTGGGGTACCCTGTTGTAATCCGCATTAAGAACCGGTCGAGCTGTGCCTCCGGCAACGGGAACGTCCCCTGGCTGTCAATCGGATTCTGCGTGGCGATGACCAGAAACGGCCGCTGCAGCTCATGAGTCACACCGTCGATGGTAATCTGCCGCTCCTCCATACATTCCAGCAGGCTTGACTGGGTACGCGGAGTGGCCCGGTTAATCTCATCAGCGAGCAGGATACTGGCGAATACCGGACCGGGACGGAATTGAAATTCCCCGCTTTTCTGGTTGTAGTAGTTGATGCCGCTTAAATCAGAAGGCAGCAGGTCGGGCGTGAATTGAATCCGCTTGAATGTGCAGTCCAGCGAGCGGGCGAGTGTTTTGGCAAGCAGCGTTTTGCCTGTTCCGGGCACATCCTCCAGGAGGACATGACCATTTGCGAGCAATGCTGTCAGCAGCAGGTTTACACCATCTTCTTTTCCGACAATAACCTTAGCCAAATTTCCCCGGATCGATTCAATTAGAGCAGATGCTTCTTGAAGATTCATGTATAATGACACCATCCTATTCCAAAAAAAGGTATGTACTATAGCTTAATCATACCAGAAAGCGTCTACATTATATAATTGGGAGAATCAACACTCATTTCAGCTGCTTGCCGGACTTCGAGCGTACCCATGCCACGATAAAATAGTACACCGGTATAAACTCCACAATCAGCCAAAAAATAGTCGTATTGAAAGAATAATAATTGTGGTAATATACGGCCACATTCATCGAGTATACAAATGCAATTGTAATGGAACAGACCGTCAGGAGCGGAATCATAACTTTTTTTGCTTTTTGTCTGGTAAGATACAAGGCGCATCTATAAGCAACATAGATCATAAAAGAGCTGTGAATGAACATTGAGGACGACCATATGCCAATCAGAATCGGATCAGAGTTTCCCAGGAGATCATCATTCGAGGAACTGCGGATCATCTGCAGGAAGGGAAACTGCAGTTCCTTCCCGAGATACGGGCCGAAATTCAGCATGGTCATAAGCCATACTATCAGAACAATCAGTATCACAGTGATCCCCCCCAAACTTAGTGGCTTCATGATCTTATTACTGATCTTAAGCTCCGGGGCAACAAAAAGAAACACAACCCACTCGCCAAACCAGGACATCACCGTAATCGAATCCTTAATGACGATGCGCGGGTCATGATAATGGATAAATGCCGGAAGCATAGAATATTCTGCATGCTGGATGAATAAATACGTACTTAGAATGGCGAAGACAATACAGATCAGAGCAATGCCTTCCGACATATACACCATAGAGGCAAAACCCAGATGAGCGGTGTACATAATGACCAGACCCACAACAAGTATAATAAAAAGCGGGGGAGTTCCGCGTAAATAATTGCCTCCGAAGAACAGTGCGAAATTGTGTATATCATATGATACGTAATTAATACACCAGCACAAGAGCAGAATCACTATGATTCCATGCAGCCACTTCCCCATAATCTCTGCCCCGAACTCTACCCAGCCTATTCCCGGTTTAAGCTTTCCCACCAGGATCGTGAAATATAACAGAATCAGCCCAAGGAAACCGCCTAGAATCAGGCTTATCCATCCTTGATAGGATGAGGTTTCAATGAGACCGGGAATCAGAAACATCGTACTTTGAGAGCCCAGGTATACAATCGAGAACCGAGTCATTTGCCATTTCGATGTCCGCATATTTCCTCCTTCGCCCCCTTATTTCTCCGAACCAAAATCTGCAATTTTAAAATCTGCTGTCACCTTGATCCGGGCCTCCCTGCTGTAATAATCCTCCCAGTGATCACGCAGACGTTTCCATTCTTCCGGATAATTCCATTCCAGCAGCATACCGAGCTGAAGTACATCTATTCCCGCCTTCTGCACATTTTCCAGCGTCTCCGAAACTTCCTTTACCGCTTTCTCCTGAAGTTTGGTCTTAAGCAGATGGCTGAGCTGGTCCGCTTTACGTTGTTTGGAATCCTTGAAGGAGGTTATACTCGCCCGGCCTTTTAGCTTCACATGGAATTCTGGCCCTTCAGGAGTCATCTTGACAGAGGAGGAGGCTTTGTCATTCAGAAAATACGCAGTGGCAGTCCCCTTGCCGTCATCATCCCAAGCAAACGAATTTACAGATTGAACGTAATGATCTGCTGCCCAAGCCAAGGCTCTACCCTCTTTCACCTTCAGTATGGCCTTCATCTTCTTATCCTGAAACAGCATCACACCGTCTACCCCGCACCAATATTCCGTTTTCCCCTGCTCGGAAGTTTCACTTTTTTTGCCGAAAGACAAATAATTCATGGCATAGCCCATATGGTAGGATTCCGACAGTATGCAGTCTCTGATTGTAGTGCTGAACAGAATCTTTTGCCTGGCCATATTATTGAGCACCTGATCGGGCAATTGCTCGAAGACCGGTGTCAGCATCGGGATCTCCTTAGCCTTGCCTGGAGCAGCCATAATATAGGTTCCGAGAGAATTCTCAGGCTGCCGCTGGAACCATTCCAGCATATCTCCTATCCCCTGCTTGGCATATTGTTTGCCCAGTACAATAATCTTGAGATGTGAAGCCTCCATTTTGCGTGACAAATCCTTCTGAATCAGCAGGATAGCTTCCGGAATGGTCGGTGCAGTCTTGGATACCATAGAGTAGCTCTTTCCGTCTCCAGCCCCGCCCCCTTGTGCGCCTGAATCCAGACGGTTCGGGAGCGGTGAACTGATAGTCACCTCAACCGTTCCGGGTTCCTCACCAACATCAATAAACAAGCCATATACAAAGGTCAATTCGTCGAGTTCCAGCTTGGACCAGCAGCCGGTCAGATTCAAAAGCAGCACTAACACAAGGATCAGCTTGAGGGGCTTCATTGCTTCTGTCTCCTTTTATTCTTCCTGTCGGTATAGGAGGAGCTGCGCTCCGTCATATACTGGGACGGAACACGGACCACGGTATCCTTCCAGTCTTCCAGAACCAGCGGAGCCACCGGCTGGAGAAAGGGAGTGCCAAACGATTTTAGATTAGCCAGATGGCCATATATGATAAAAACGGCGATGAAGACACCAATCAGTCCCATCGTCCCCCCCAGAATCAGGAGCACGAAACGCAGCAGCCTGAAGGTCAATCCAAGCTCAAGATGGGGGATGATGTAGGAGGCGATACCCGTAATGGAAACTACAATGACCATGGGTGCTGAGACAATTCCCGCCTGTACCGCAGCCTGCCCAATGACAATACCGCCGATAATAGAGACAGTCTGGCCAACCGGCTTCGGAATGCGGGTCCCTGCTTCTCTCAGTGCTTCGAAAGTAAGTTCCATGAGCAAAGCTTCCGTCAGTGCGGAGAAAGGGATATTCTCACGGGCGGCAGCAATGGTGATCAGCAGGTTGGACGGAATAATCTGTGCGTGGAAGGTTGTGATCGCCACATATAAAGAAGGCAGAATCATTGATATCAGCGAGAAAAAGAAGCGGACCAACCGGATCCAGCTGCCGGCATAGAAGTTCTGGTAATAATCCTCAGAGGATTGCAGGAGCGCAAAGAAAGTTACAGGTGCCAGTAATGCCGACGGGGTACCGTCCTGCAATATGCTGATTCTGCCCTCCATCAATGATGCGGCTACAGAGTCGGGACGTTCTGTATATTGATAGATTGGAAAAGGTGAAAAATGCCCCTGGCGCATATGCTCAGCCAAATAGCTGATGCCCAGAATTCCGTCGACTGAGAGATTATTTAGTTTCTCTTCCATTTCAGCCAGGATTTCCGGCTTACAGAGCCCTTCGATATAAACCAGATATACATCGGTTTTGGTGTATCTGCCAATCGAGAAATGTTTGGTCTTCAGATCGGCATGTTTGATCTTGTGCCGCAGCAAGGACAGATTCGTCTGAACATCCTCGATAAAAGCCTCCTGGGGTCCAATCACCACCAGCTCGTTCTGCGATTCGGACACTGCCCTCTTCTGATATTGGGTAATTTCGAAATAATAGACATACGGCAGCCCTTCAATACATAGAACCGGATTCCCGCTGACAATCAGCTCCACGGCCCTGTCCGGATGAAAAGCCTTCATATATGGAATCACAAAGGCTGAGCCGCGGTCCAGATGCTCCATGAATTGCGGCCAGTCCGGTTCACTGTTAGCCTCTGATTTCAGCGGGCTGGCGACAAATTCCTGCAGGCTGAGCATGTCCACGATGGCAGGAATATAGATCAGCATGCAGGCGTGTCCGTGCACATGTATCGACTGGTATACAGCATCGCTGCAATCCGTGAGCTGTTCTTTGATGAGCTCAAGTATATTCTTGTCCGGCACCCTGCCTGCCTCCTTCCGGCTATAGAGAATCTTCCTTAGTGTGCCAGAACACCCTGAATTTATGCCCCTAAGCGCAAATAGCCCCACTATAGCGGGGCCCCGAAATCTATAAATTCGATTAAAAAAGGAGCCGGATCATCCCGGCTCCTTCATTAAACGGTGTATTATCGTTGCTGTATCTGTCCTTAGAAGCCCATCACAGGATGAGGAATATAAGGCTCCTCCAAACGGAGTACATCTTCCGGACTGAGCGTGACCGACACCGCTGCAGCGGCATCCTCCAGATGGCCCATGCTGGTCGCTCCGACAATCGGTGCTGTGACCGGCTTCTTCTGCAGGACCCAGGCTAGTGCAACCTGAGCACGCGGAAGTCCCTGTTCTTCAGCAATCTCTTTCACCCGCAGCGCCACAAGGCGGTCTGCTTCTTCGGTTTGGGAGTAGAGCAATTTGGCGAATTGATCACTCTCCGAACGGGCGCTAGTCTCCTGCCAGTCCCGGGTCAGCCGCCCGCGGGCCAGCGGACTCCAGGGAATAACGCCGATGCCCTCCGCTTCGCACAGTGGCAGCATTTCCCGTTCTTCTTCGCGGTATAGCAGGTTCACATAATTCTGCATCGATACGAACCGGGTCCAGCCGTGCCGCTCCGCCACATGCAGCGCCTTCAGAAACTGCCAGGCAGACATCGAGGATGCTCCGATGTAGCGTGCTTTGCCCGCCTTCACCACATCATGCAGCGCTTCCATCGTTTCTTCAACCGGTGTCGACGGGTCCCAGCGGTGAATCTGGTACAAGTCCACATAATCCGTCCCCAGCCGCTTCAGGCTATGGTCGATCTCGCTCATAATAGCCTTGCGCGACAAGCCTCCGCCATTGGGGCCCGGACGCATTTTACCATGCACCTTCGTGGCAATGACCACTTCATCACGGGAGGTGAAATCCTTGAGTGCACGTCCGACAATCTCTTCGCTGGTACCGTCAGAATAAATGTTGGCCGTATCGAAGAAGTTGATGCCCAGCTCCAGCGCTTTGCGGATAAACGGCCGGCTCTCCTGCTCATTCAGTGACCAGGGATGGGTCCCGCGCTCCGGCACCCCGTAGCTCATACACCCCAGGCAAATCCGTGATACATCCAGTCCCGTTGTTCCCAGCTTCACATATTCCATAATCGGCAGATCCTCCCTATAGCTAATTAGATCTTATGAAATCGATTATAGTATACCGCTGCCGGCCGGAAATGGACACCCCGTCCTGTTATCCGGCTTATTGAAACGTAGCACCGATGTTCGTACCGCTTGGCGTGCCTGACCCGATCAGATCACTTCCGGCAGCCAGTTTCAGAAAGCTGCCGAGGCTGAACGAACCGTCAGCATTTCTTACCACCGAAGGGGTCAGGCTGACAAAGTCGGCACTGCTTGCGGCCAGACCTTTGGCATTCGTGCTGGCATTGCTTTTCCACCATACATTGGTGCTGAGGATGTCCGTTCCGCTGGTCTTATCGCTGGAAGCGCCGGCATAACTCAGATTATTCGTAAACTGATGAGTTCCTGTGTCAAAGGCATAATTGCTCTGACCGTTGCTCCACGAGGTATTATTGGTCATTTGGATGGAACCTGGATTGCTGTTGTAGGTGAACCCGTGTTTTTTGTTCTGAAAAGCGATGCTGTTCTGCACGATGTGATTGACAGCTATCTTTTCACCGCCGAGCTTGAAGCCGTTGCCGTCACTGTTCGCTGTGCTGTTTCCGTCCGAGGTCTGGCCGTTCTTATAAGCAATGCTGTTCTTGATCGTGACCACCCCAATAGGGCCGGTATCCGATTTGGTATAGAGATCCCAGCCGTCATCTGTGTTCCAGGCCGAGATGCAATAGTCGAACACATTCCCGGGTCCAATCGTCAGCTTAGCGGCAAAACCGTCAGCATCCTCGCCATTATCCGGATCGAAGTTGTCATGGGAATACACGCCGATGATCTGGTTATAGCTAGGCCAATCGGCCATGTTAGACAAGGTAGAGGAATAGCGGCTGATTTGCAGCCCGGAGTCCCGGTTATGATGAACCTCAACATTCTGAATAATGTTGTAGTTACCGCCGATGAAGATACCGTTATCTCCCGCCCCTTTCACTTCAAGGCCTTTTACATTCCAGTAGTGTCCGAAGATCTGCAGGCCGCGCTCAGTGGACGCAAAGGTCTCCCCGGAGAAATCCAGTACCGGCTTCTCACTTCCATAGGCCACCAGGTTCTTGCGCAGTCCGGAGCTTCCGCTGTTCTCCCGCTCAACCGTTACCGGAGCTGTGAAGGAGTAGGTACCTCCGCGCATGTAAATTGTTCCTCCGGCAGCCACTCTGGTAAGTGCCGAAGAGAGTGTCGTCGGACTGCCAATTGTACCCGGGTTACCGGCTGCCCCGTTTGGTGCAACATATAGGCTTCCGGATACTGGTGTTGCCGTTGGCGTCGGGGCGGCCGTAGGAACTGGAGTTGGTGCTGTGCTCGGTGTTACTGTTGCTGTTGCTGTTGGTGTACTTACAGGGGTTGCCGTAGGTGCTGAAGTCGCAGTAGCTGTAGGGGCGGTAGTTGGACTTGCAGTTGATGTCGCTGCTGGTGTAGAGGTTGGTGCGGCTGTCGGTACAGTCGACCCTGCCCCGTTTACTACGACATTGTCGAATTTGACTGAAGTTTTGTAAGCGACAAGGCCAATGCCTCCGGCAGTCAAATTGTTATCGTGTGCATTTAATTGCAGCACATTATTTACATACATATTTATTGAATCTCCACTCAGCTCAAGCTTCACTGTGTACACAGTGCCTGTAGAAACCGCGAAGTCTTTGGATGCCAGCGTAGCGCTCGAACCCGAGACTTTTTTGCGGATTTCCAGTGTGCCGCCATTGCTGTTCGACAAGGAAGCTGCGTAGTAGTTGTTCCCGTCCGTATACCGCCCGCACACATAAGTCCGGTTGCTTCCGTTGAAGTTATCCACCTTCACATCCGCTTGCACGCTATAATCAGTCCATGTGCTGCTGCCTGCGGAGGTACGTCCTTCTGTACTGGCAGATTGATAATATACCTTGGAGCTGCCATCCTGAATCACAGACCATGTACCCGTGGTACTGGTCCAGCTGCCTGCACTGCCGGATTCAAAATCATCAGTGAACAGACTTGCCGCAGCAGCTGAAGGTATGCCCCATTGCAGCCCGCCCAAGACGAGCACTGAAGAAAGCGCAATCATTAAAGCATAAGTAAATCGCTTTTTTATTTTCACGTTAACATTAACCTCCAAAGTGTTGGATTATTTAATAACCATTTGCAGCGTTTGCATTACGGTGGCAGTTCCAACGAAAACTTGTCTGTCTAAGTGCAGCAGCTATACGACATGGCGTTCCTCCTTTTGCCCGACTATGCAGATCACTGCTTTGTGTTCTTTTTCGCAGCAGTCAATCTAATCTCCACTATAAGTAAATATTTGTAATTGTACAGAGGTTTCAGAACCATTTTATTGTATTTTTTTGAATTATAGAATTTTCTATGAATTTTCTGCCGGACTCTTCTGGATTCGCAGCTATGTGCATACAAAATAACCCCACAATGTGGGGTCTTAGCTTCAACCAATATTTGTTGTCAATTTTGGATAAAAGGCTTCAGTCTCTTCAGCAAGGTCTGCAGCTGTTCTGAGCAATTTTCGTACATCTGCTTGGCTTCTTTATTCTTTGTAGACAAGCTGAACAGCTCCAGATCGGCTTCGCATTTCTTCAGCAGCGCATACAGCTGGGGCTTGTCCTGCGGCTGCTGAACCTCCACACTATCCGTGTACAAATCTACGGTAAGCTCGCCGTAAGAGTCTACCTGGCCCAGGAATACATTCTCCACGCTCAGATTCAGCTTCTCCAGTTCCCCCTGCAGCCAGCCGCGCGACAGATTCAGGGCATCGAGCGGTTCATCCATAATTGTGCCGTCCATAATCACCGCCTGAGTCTCTCTCTCTGGAGCTACCTTAATCCCGAGATGCTTGGGTGTAAGCGGCTGATTCTCACGGGTAAGCAGCACATTAATCGCACCATCCGACTCCATAATGGCAAATTCAACATCGGCCACTTTGAAGACATCCTTCTTGCGCAGCTCCTCCAGCAGCTCGTCCGTCGACAGACGCTCCTTCTTCATATTGTCTTCCAGGATCTTACCGTCCTTGATCAGCACGGCCGATTTGAAATCAATGAAATCCCGCGCTTTCTTGCTCTTGATCTGCAGGAATTCAATCCCGAACGAGAAGGCAACCCAGACAATTAGTGCAATCAGGCCGAGATGCCAGGTTTTGTCCGTATCCAGCGAGATATATGCTGCCAAGCTGCCTATAGTAATTCCCGTAATGTATTCGAAAAAAGACAGCTGTGAAACCTGACGCTTCCCCAATATTTTGGTAAGGAAGAAAAGCACTACAACAGCAAAAATTGTCCGAAGAATGACCTCCAGTGCTTCCGGCATTCGTAAAACCTCCTGTAAAGTTATTCATGTTACGCATATGTATCTTCATTATTTGTCACAACAGGTGGAAAATAACCAAGAGAATAAATTCCTGCTGCCAAACGGACGCACAGGCCATCTACCAAATGGGATTTATTACCTGTATGTCATACTGCCGGATGCGGATACTACACTGTGAGATTTTGTTCCAACCCAGACCCTAGGAGGTAATGATCCAATGACTGTTGCATCACAAGTCAAAACCTGCGTAGCTTCGCTGAAGAGCGCCCAAGCCAGTCTTGAGCAGTTTGCCATGGAAACCCAGAACGAGGAAGCCAAGACCCTGTTCACCAATGCTGCAGAGCAGACGCTACAGATTGTACAGCAGGTGGAAGGCCGCGTGACTGAAATCGAGAAAGAAGAGCCGCAGTATAAAGGGTTCTGACCGTCATTAGTTATTAAGAACGGCAAATAGGCTGATCCATACGCAGACTCCTCTGCTACCGGATCAGCCTATTTGTTACTTTTGAATACAAGTCTCACAGTTTAAAAGCATCTGCAATTAATGAAATAAAACCTAACTTCCCCTCTGCGTTACGGTGATCAAAACGCTTCGACCGGTAGATGAAACCGCCTCGCTCATCCCAGGGAAATTCATGAAATTGGCCGGATTCATCACAGTACTCCAGCAGTTTAACCTGATACCCTGCGGCAGTGAACATCTTCTGCAAAGTAATATAAGTATGTACGATCCGGTGGGAGGCAGCAGGATGGTCCAGCGGTCCCGGCCCGCCGATCTGCACAATGTTCTGATAAGCTTCATCCGGGAAGAACCCGTCCGGAACGGCACAGCGGATATATCCGCCTGGAGCCAGATAGGTATAGCAGTTGCTTGCTGCCTGCACACCTTCCTCAAAGGTCAGATGCTCCCAGACATGTTCGGCAAGAATAGCCTCCAGGGAATCAGCGCTGAATTTGCCCGACCAGTCCTCCTCCCGCAGCAGATTCAGCTCCGACTCTTCCGTATGCAGCCATCCTTTGTTGTGCGGACTTCCGCCGCTTCCAATCACTACTCTTAACGGTTCATTCAACCGGATCACTCCTTGGTTAGCATCCACTACCCTGGTATTCATTGTAATCTCAATTGAAGAGATCAGGAATATAGCATTGTTAGATTTAGATGGATTTATGTGACTTGTTTTGCATAACGGATTCTCAGTCCGCATCACGCTACTCCCCCCCTGCTCCTGCACTACCAGTGAAATTACAAGTTTCCCGGATCAGCGCTGATTTCCTTATCTTTCAAAAAAGAAAAGATCAGCGGCCGGCTGATCTTCCCTCTTCCGCTCATTTTATTTATCCGGCACATTCCGCTCGGCCTTCCGGATAAATTCCGCAATGTTCAGCTTGCTGCCTGTCCGCGCACTCTCCAAAGCGCCAAGCACCATTGCCATACTATAGCGGTTGTCGCGGCAGTCAGTCTCGGCGGGGCGCTGCTCCGCAAGCGAGCGGAACATCTCTTCAAGACAGCCCTGATGGAAGGTATCCTCCATCTGCACAGCCGGCCCTTCTACCCGTTCATATTCATTGAGGAACTGTCCGGCAGCTTCACCGTCACCGATAATCTCGGCATACGGCATATCCCGGCCATCCCAGATCGCTGCCCCCCGTTCCCCCTGAACCCGCCATGAGGCTTCCCAGGACGTAGGCGCACCTTCCGCACACCACGAGCCCTGATAACAGAATATAGAGCCGTCTGACATTTCGAATATACAGATGGCTGCTGCATTCCCTTCATACCACGATCCGGGAGGATTGAATTCCTGGCAGTACACACTTACAGGATCGGCGCCGCTGATAAAGCGGGCCTGATCGAAGGTATGGATCGCCATGTCCAGCAGCAGCGGGCTGTCCATCGCTTCCCGGAAGCCGCCGAAATGCGGCGCCAGAAAGAAGCTCGCGCTTATGGAACCCGTCCGCCCTATGGCTCCCGAGGTGATTAGCCCGCGCAAAGAGCGGATATGCGGATCATACCTGCGGTTCTGCATTACGGCATGGCTCAGCCCTGTGCGTCCGGCCATGTTAACGATTTCATTACATTGCTCCATCGTTTCCGCCAGCGGCTTCTCGGTGAAGACATGACATCCGGCTTCCAGTGCCTTACTGGCAATACTGAAATGGCTGGACGGCACGGTGATATCGAACACCAGATTGGCCGCTGTAGTTTCTATTGCCTGTGATATATCTGTATATACCGGGCAGATGAGTCCATGCTTCTCTGCCATGGCCTGCGCGGATTCCACCCGGATATCTACGAGTCCGACGATTTCAATTTCAGCATGCTTCAGCGCATAGCTGATCCATTCATTAGCCATGGCTCCGCAGCCCGCAACAACTACAAGATACTCTGCTGTCATAGGTTGTTCCCCGCTTTCTGGATTAGGCAGGATTCGGCACGAAGCTGCCGCCCCGGCAATTTTTCAAATAATGGAGTGCATGAACCTGGCCGGTCATTTCCAGATCGTCACGGTAAACGGGATCATGCCAGCCTTCGATATCAATCGTTCCTGTGTACCCGGCCTGCCGCAGTATCGAGATTACATCGGTCCAATTCGTATCCCCGAAGCCCGGTGTCCGGTGCCACACATAAGGTTTGGGTCCGTGAATTCCGTATTCCTTGATAATATCCCAGGCAATCGTTGCATCTTTGCCGTGCACGTGGAAAATTTTGTCCGTCCATTTCCGCAGCTGCGGAATCGGATCGATCAGCTGCACCATCTGGTGGCATGGTTCCCATTCCAGTCCCAGGTTATCGGCATTTACTGCATTGAACATCTTCTCCCACGCTGTAGGGTTATGGGCAATATTCCAGTCTCCGGATTGCCAGTTTCCATCCATAGAACAATTCTCAAAGGCGATTCTGACGCCACGGTCCGCAGCTCTTTTGGAGAGCTCACCAAACACCTCTGCGAATTTCGGGATGGACTCGTCAATCGAAACCCCGGGCAGTCGTCCGGTGAAGCCGGATACCATATCGGTTCCGAATAAGTGGGCGTGGTCGATCAGCCGTTCCCAGCTGCCCAGCGCATCCGAGTTGTCCCCAGTGCCTGTAAGCGGATTCCCGAATATCCCTACGGAAGAGATCACGAAATCATGCTCCGCAGCCAGTTCACGAACCCGTGCAGCAGTTTCTGTCAGATCCGTATTTCCCGTCGTCTGCCAGAAGGTGAGGCTGAATGATTCGAATCCGTGTCCGATAATTTGCGGAATCACTCTTAGTGCATCTCCGCCTCCCACCAGTGTCCCGATTCTCATTGTATCCTGCATCTTGTATACCACTCCAATATTGGTTTATAGTTAGTTCAACAACCCAAGTATATCCTTCATTTCGGGCAAAATCTCTTCTTATCTTGTGTTAAACTAGCTGAATCTTGTGGGAGTTGAAGCCATCTTGACTTATCCGAAGGAACTGAAGGAATATCCTGCGCTCGAGGAGAAGATCTATCCATTCCGCTTATTCTTCAACCAGTGCCAGGGCGCCAAGCCCGAGCAGAACATCCTGTTCCTGCACTGGCATGAGCATTTCGAAATTATTGTCATGCGTGAAGGCCGGGCGATCTTTCATGTGGACAGCAAACCGTATGAAGCAGGCCCCGGAGACGTGATCATGGTACCTTCCGGCGGTCTGCATGTCGGCTATAGCTTGTATAGCGGAGATGTTTCTTATGTCTCGATTGTTTTTCATGCCTCATTGTTCAAGGACCGGAATCAGGATTCCCAGCATGAGCAATTTGTGGCCCCTTATCTTAGCAATCAGTATCAGTTTCCGGTCATGCCAGTGGTCCATAACCCGGAATGCGCCTCGTATTATCCCTTGCTTGAGCGGATTATTGAGGAAGTGCAGGCTAAACAACCGGCTTTTCAGCTCGTGGTGAAGAACCAGCTCCACTTATTCTTCACACACCTGTCCCGTACCTTCCCCGCCCAGCAGAGTGAACGTCATTCTATCAACCGCGAACGCTTCAAGCCGCTGCTGGAATATCTGGAAACACATGTCGATCAGAAAATGTCGGTCGAGCGTGCTGCCCGCTTTGTCAATCTGAACGCTTTCCATTTCTGCAAAACCTTCAAGAAGCTGACCGGACGCACCTTCATTGACTATGTGAACCTGTGCCGGATGGATGAAGCCGAGCGGCTGCTGCGGGAGACCGGCTTCAGCATTACAGAGATTTCCGGCAGAGTCGGCTGTGACAATCCCAATTATTTCACGAAGCTCTATAAGCAGTACAAAGGCCTGACACCCTCCATGGTACGTAAATAGTCATAACAAACACCGCACATCCATTAATGTGCGGTGTTTGTTTTTTACATTTAGAATCTACATTTCAGATATCGGAACCCAGCGCCGCTCTTCAATCGAACGTTCCACAGCTTCCAGTACAGCCTGGCATTTCACACCGTCCCGGAAATTCGGCTCAGACTGACGGCCTTCGGCAATCGCATTCGACAGCTCCAGCATCTCGTGAATGAATGTGTGCTCAAATCCAATGGTATGGCCCGGCGGCCACCAGGCTTCAGCATAGTCATGTGCGGGATCGGTGGCGAGCACTCTCCGGAAGCCCTGCACATCCTCGTCATCCGAGGTCAGATAGACCTCGAGTTCGTTCATCCGCTCGAAGTCGAATTTCACACTGCCCAGACTGCCATTGATCTCAAAAGAATTGGTCGAACGATGCCCGGCAGCGAACCGTGTCGCCTCAAAGCTGCCCAATGCGCCGTTTGCAAAACGGGCCAGGAACAAAGTAGCATCATCCACCGTCACCGCGCCGCGCGGTGCATCTTTGCTGGCCCGGGCGCTGAGACCTGTCATCTCCGTTGCCAGCGGCCGTTCCTTGACGAACGTCTCACTCATGCCAATGACCTCCTGCACATCGCCTACCAGGAAATGGGCCAGATCAATCAGATGCGCCCCCAGATCACCATGCGAACCTGAGCCGGCAATCTCCTTCTGCAGACGCCAGACCAGCGGGAATTCAGGGTCGAGAATCCAGTCCTGCAGGAACCAGGCACGGAAATGATAGATCTTTCCCAGCCGCCCGCTCTCGATCAGCCGTTTCGCCAGCCTGACCGCCGGGGAGAAACGGTAATTGAAGCCAACCATATGAACAATGCCGGCCGCCTCTGCAGCCTGGAGCATTTCTCGCGAATCTGCCAGATTCAGTGCCAGCGGCTTCTCGCAGAAAATATGCTTACCCGCAGCGGCAGCCGCCAGCGCAATCTCTTTATGGGCATTGCTTGGCGCATTGATGTCGATTAGATCAATATCGCTGCGGGAGACCAGCTCCTTCCAGTCCGTCACACCTTCCGACCAGCCCAGCTGGCCGGCGGCCTCCTGCAGCGCTTCCTCATTCCGTCCGCAAATGACGGACATTTGCGGTTTGAGTGCCTGGGGGAAGAACATGGGCAGACTGCGGTAGGCATTACTGTGGGCTTTGCCCATGAACTTATAACCTATCATTCCGATCCGTAGCTGTTTCATTTGAAGCCTCCTCTACTGAATTCACTACTCCATGTACACGCATACATTTTCTCATCCAGGCGGCGCTCCGTCAAATTGCTTCTTGCGCAGATGACCAGCTCTGCACAGATTGGATGAATCGCTTCGTTGCCGGCGAAACGTATTTCATGAAATGGACAGTAAATCCTTATATTTAAAAAAAGAACGTCCTTTCTGCCAACCGGCAGCACGGAACGTTCTTCTTCATATTACACAAGTATGAAATTAAAGCCACATGATCATGGAAGTATCATTTAACTGTCAGCTTTGTAGAGCTTAGCGAGCCCGCCTTCTGAAGTTTCGCGGTACCTGCTGTTCATATCCAGGCCTGTCTCATACATGGTCTGTACAACCAGATCAAAGGATATCTTACGGGTACCAGACAAGAATTTGGCCAGGCTCAGCGCATTGATCGCCCGCATCGCACCGACAGCGTTCCGCTCAATGCATGGGATTTGAACCAGTCCGTTAATCGGATCACAGGTTAACCCCAAGTGGTGTTCCATAGCAACCTCCGCCGCATACTCAATCTGGTCGATCTCCATACCAGACAGTTCAGCCAGTGCAGCCGCTGCCATAGAGCAAGCCGTGCCCACCTCCGCCTGGCAGCCGCACTGAGCGCCGCTGATGGAGGCGTTCTGCTTGACCAGATTGCCAATGAGCCCGCCGACAGCCAGAGCCCGGAGGATCTGTTCGTCCGGGACCTGCATCTTCTCCTGCATATAACGGAGCGAGGCGGGCACGACACCACTGGCCCCGCAGGTCGGGGCCGTTACGACCGTGCCGGCGGCGGCATTCTGTTCGTTGACGGCAAAAGCGTACGCGCTGACGATCCTGTTCTCTCTCGTCTCCGGGCTCTCATCCATATCCCGCTGATGATACAGATATTTCGCCTTGCGTTCGACCTCAAGACCGCCCTCCAGAATACCTGTGACAGACAGCCCTTCGTCGATCGAACGCTTCATCGCTTCCCAGATTCCTTGGAGGAAATCCCAGATCTGTTTGCCTTCACGCTGCTCGACGTAATCGCTTAGGCGAATATGATTGGCGTTACAAAAGGTGCTGATCTCTGCGAAGGTATTCTCAGGGTAGACATCTTGCCCCAGCACCTCCTCCCGCCCCTCAATAACGATGTCCCCGCCGCCGACACTGACAACACGCATGGAATTGGTTTGCCGCCCGTCTTTGTAAGCGAACAAGTCCATGGTATTGGGATGGGGCAGAACAAAATCTGCCTGTAGAACAAATTCAACCTCCGTCCGAACGGGTGACAATGCTCTAATAATGGCCTTGTCCGTCATATGGCCTTTGCCTGTTTTGGCAAGGGAACCATAGATCAACGCTTTGAACTGGTCTGCGTCTTCATTTTCTGATTTGAAGATTCTGGCCGCTTTCTCCGGCCCCATGGTATGGGAGCTGGAAGGTCCACTGCCAATCTTAAATAGCTCAGTCAACGATCTCATAGCACCCTTATCCCTTCTCGGTTGTCTTTGGCTTAAGATCTTCATCCTGCGGCTTGACCAGGCTTATTGCCCATTCCCCTGAAAACGTTCCTTGAGCTTCATCAGCCGCTCATGAATCCCCTCTTCATCAATGGCCATGTCATACAATTGGTGAGTAAGCTGAAGACCTTGATCTTTTGCAAGAGCTTTTTTCCACGGGTGCGACACAATCGAATGAGTAAGATGTCTTGTAGAGCGGGGTGCCTGCATGATCATCTCTGCCAGCTCCCATGCCCGTGGAAGAAGCTGTTCATGAGGCAGCACCTCACTGACCAGACCGAGATCTAATGCCTCTTGAGCATTAATGTTCAGGCCCGTGTATGCGTAAAATGCCGCTTTCTTACTTCCCAGTATCTTTTGAAGTGCCAGGACGATTCCATCTCCGGGTGGTACACCGCCCAGATAATGGGCATCGAAGAAAGCTGTGTCTTCAGTACAAATGGTAATATCACAAAGCGTTCCCAGCTGCCAGTGTGAGCCTGTGCCATTGATCACCCCAATGGTGGGGATATCGAGGCAATGAATCATATTTTCAATCATTTTGAGCGATTCATGATACATCTCCAGCTTCCGGCGATTCGGCCAATCCATGAATTTGGTTGTCCAGACTTCAGGATTACCTATTTGCCACAAATCACCTGTCCCTGTAAGGATCATCACCTCATTCTCGGGGTCGCGGCCCACATCTGACCATACATTGCCATAGGCAGTCTGGACCGTCCAGTCAAATTGAAGCGGTCCCCCGCCGGTGTGCATACGCACTTCGAGTATGCCGCCGCGGCGGGTCATGAAGAATAAGTCCTTGTACTTCTCCGAATATTCTTCGAATCGTGTAGGTCCCGTCATCTCTCTATTGAACATCTTTGCCCATAAGGCGTCCTTGCATTTTCTTCAGGCGCTCCAGAGCTCCTTCTTCATCAATGGCCATGTCGTACATTTGGTGGGCAAGCTGGAACCCTTGATCACTGACCAGGGCCTGCTTCCATGGACGGGAGATAATGGAATGGGACAGATGTCTCGTTGAACGCGGTGCCTGCATAATCATCTCCGCAAGCTCCCATGCGCGGGGCAGAAGCTGTTCGCGGGGCAGGACTTCACTAACGATACCCAGATCCAATGCGGTTTGACCATTGATATTCTTGCCGGTGTATGCGTAGTATGCTGCTTTCTTGAAGCCAATCATGTTCTGCAGTGTGAGCAGCATTCCATCTCCGGGAGGTGTGCCTCCCAAATAATGCGGATCGAAAAAGTCTGCGTCTTCTGTACAAATGGTAATGTCACAGAGCGTTGCGAGTTCACAGTGCGTTCCCGGCCCATTGACCGCCCCGATGGTCGGAATATCAATGCAGAAGATCAAATTCTCAAGCAGTCTCAGCGATTCGTGATACTGTTCGAGCTTCTTTTGCTTCGGCCAGTCCATAAATTTCGTATTCCAGACCTCTGGGTCTCCTATAACCCATTTATCCCCCGTTCCGGAAATAATCATAACTTCGTTCTCAGGGTCGCGGCCAATATCTGACCAGGCATGGGACCATGCCGTGTGGGCTTCCCATGAATGCTTGTACGGCCCTCCGTCAGTGTGCAGCCGCACTTCAATGATTCCGTCACGGCGGGTCATTAACAGGAATTCCTTGTATTTCTCCGAGTACTCTTCAAATTTGGTGGGTCCAATCATACGTCTCTCTGACATTTTAATTCCTCCTAAGTTTTGTTTAGAACTTATCTGTTACTTTCAAGCCAGTCTCTGGCAAAAGCAGCGTAAGCCGCAGCCCCTCTATGAAGCACCTCATCCGAGAACATCGTCTTTGGATGGTGTACAGGGTAACCATAACCTTCTTCGGCATTGCCTGCGTTAAGAAATACTGTGGTACTAGGCACTGCCTGTGATACAAACGCGAAGTCTTCCGAGCCCATTAATTTGCCACCGGGTACCAGCTCAGTTATACCAATATAGGAACCGTCGCCAAAGGTATTTGCAATCGAAGCCCTCATTTGCTGGTTAAGCCCGCCATCCGTTTTCACCTCAGGACAACCCCTCGTATAGATCACATCCAGCTTTGCCTGAAAAGTTTCTCCGATACCTGCTGCAATTTCGCGGATACGGATCTCCATTTTATCCCGCAATGCGGCGTTAAATGTGCGTACACTGCCTTTCAATCTGGCCGTATCGGGAATCACATTGTTTGTACTTCCGCCTTCCATCACGCCGATGGTAAGGACTGCATTATCAATCGGCGAAATTTCCCGGCTAAGAATACCCTGCAGCGCCAGATGAAGATGAGCAGCCACATTTAAGGGGTCCACTGCGGCCTCGGGCATTGCGCCATGTGAGCCCCTTCCGCGGATGATGATTTCGAACCAGTCCGAAGAAGCAGAAATCGCTCCACCTTCCTCGAGCACTACAAATTGTCCGATAGGAAGTGGCATTCCGGTCAACACGTGAAGCATCATGGCTGCATCCACTTTAGGATTGTCGAGAATCCCGCTCTCAAGCATCATTTTTGCCCCGTGCAGAGTCTCTTCACCCGGCTGAAACATAAGCTTAACCGTCCCGCGAAGCTGCTCTTCGTTAGCCTTCAGGATCTCCGCCGCTCCCAGCAGCATGGAAGTATGCATGTCATGACCGCAAGCATGCATGTTCCCGTTCAACGACGCGTAAGAAAGCTCCGTTTCCTCTGAAATGGGCAAAGCGTCCATATCTGCACGGATAAGAACCACCTTCCCGTCATGCTGTCCGCCAATGGTAACCGTTAGACCTGATTCCCCTAAGGGAGCGGGCTTAAGACCCATCGACTCCAACACCTCTTTTACGTAGGCCGTTGTCCTGGGCAAACTTAAATCAAGCTCCGGA
Source organism: Paenibacillus sp. IHB B 3415 (assembly GCF_000802655.2). Classification (NCBI taxonomy): domain Bacteria; kingdom Bacillati; phylum Bacillota; class Bacilli; order Caryophanales; family Paenibacillaceae; genus Paenibacillus; species Paenibacillus sp. IHB B 3415. Next base: position 81,116 of record NZ_JUEI01000004.1, read on the forward strand.
ATCGCATGAAGATGATGCCTGTACATGACCAATTTGTCCTGCAGCTGATGAGCCATACTCAAATAGTCTCCAGCTTCTTCAATCACAATGAACATCTCCCGCAACATAAATTGAATGAACGTAAGAACAGAGTTTAAATGGCCTCCTTCACATTTTAAGACTTTTTAAGAACGTATTTATCGTACTTTTAAATTCATTCGCTGTCAAGAGATTATTAGACTTTTTAAGAACATTATTTTTAAGGTGCCGGAACGTTGTAATATCACATTTATTGTGATATAACTCTTTTGATTGAACTGTTTATGAAAGGAATCTAATATGAAAATCAAGCTGGGTATTATCACGCCAGAGACCCATATGGATTATTTCCGCGCTATTGAAGAAGAAATGCGGCCCTTATGCCAGTTCCGGTTCCTTACCGTCAGCAACTTCAGGGAAACAACAGACCTATATCTGCAGAACTTAGGTTCAGTGGATGGATTTGTGGTCAGCGGCAGGATGCTTTATGAGTCAATAGATAAGGATTGCCTGGATGAGAAGGTCCCTATTCACATTTTGCAGGATAACGAGAATCTTCTGTATAGAGAACTTTTCCGGCTGCTGGTCACAGAACCAGGGCTTGATATATCGAGGATCTATGTGGATTATGCGTATATCATTGATTCTTTCAGTGAATTCCAACAATACCTGACTCATGAGGGAAAGCCCATTGACGGCGAAGATCTGCTCGAACGAGTGGAAACAATGCTCGAAAACCATATCACTCTGTGGGAAGCAAAAAAAATAGACCTGTCCATTACGGCGTTCGGCCACTTTGTTCCAGAGCTCAAAAAGCACGGAGTCAGATATATCTTGATCCGGCCCACTTTGGAAGATGTTAAAGAGACCCTAAGAGAGATCATCAACGAAATTACCATTCTCAAACTTAAGAGTCAGAGGGCAGTTGTAGCATGTTTATCGACCAAAACGGCACAGCCGCCATCCGCAGAGCAGCTTCATGAGCTGAAAATCCTTGTCGGCAGGTTTCTGCGCAGCGTGAATCTTGCCGACACAGCCCAAATTTCGGAAGGCTTTGTCAGACTATACACCACCTACGGAAATTTCATGAAAATCACCTCCAATGCGCAGAACTGCTCACTGCTGGAGTATCTGGAATTGTACGTAAGCTACAAGGTGAAGATCGGGTGGGGCTCGGGACATGAATATTTTCAAGCTAACGAAAACGCCGCCAAAGCTTACAGACAGGCGAAAGCCTACACGGGCAGCTGCAGCTTTTTTATAAACGAGGATCAGAAGGTTATCGGCCCAATGCAGAGCATGAATGTCATACAGTTCTCTGAACAGGGGGACCCGGAAATCATCGCATTGGCCAAAAATATTGGAATAAACAACATCAATTTGCAGAAAATCATGTCCTACGCAGAAATTATGAGAACAAATAAATTATCCTCTGAGGATGTTGCTGGGTGCCTGTCCATGACTGTCAAAGGTGCAAACCGTATCCTTAACAAAATTGAAGAAAAAAAATACGTACAAACGGTATTTGAAAAACGTGACAACAGTAAAGGGCGGCCGAAAAAATACTACGAGCTGTTGTTTCTCGACAAAGAAGGGCGTAAATTAAGCAAATGATGCGCATTGCAAAAAGGCACGTTTTCAGTTTTGAAAACGTGCCTTTTTTGCGCTGGATTTATCAAGTCAAATCCCTTCTTGGCCGGACGACCAGCTCTGCACATGCTGCAGGAATCGTCTCGTTGCAGGAGAAGCATATTTCATCGAGCTGACGGCAATTCCCAATGAGCGGAAACTCCGTTCCTCCAGCTCAAGCATGGTCACATGCTCATGCTGGAACCGGGTGACCAGCTCCGGGAGGATGCTGATGCCCAGCCCCTTCTCTACCATGGCTATGATCGCATAGTCATCCCCGGCCGAGAATTTGATGTTCGGCTTAATCCCCGCCTTCTCCAGCACCCGCTGCACATCATAGTCCGAGCCGGGTCTCGGAATGATGAAATCCTCGTAGGCGATCTGGGCCAGCGGCATATACGGGGCTTTGCTCAGCGGGTGGTCCAACGGAAGAATCGCCAGCATCCGGTCCTGCTTAAGCGGAAACACCTCAAATTTCTCTCTGGTAGGCAGCGAGAGGAAGCCGCAATCGACCACCCCGGCCTCAATCCACTGCTCAATCTCCAAATACCCGCCCTCCATCAGCTTGAACTCAATGTATGGGTACTCTTTGCGGAACTGTTTGATCATGTCCGGCAGCCAGTGAACGGATACGCTTGTGAAGGTGCCTAGTGTAATTGTCCCTGTCTCCAGACCGTGAATATCCGCTACCTGCTGCTTCAGCTGTTCATTCCAGTTAAGGATTTCACGGATCGGCTGAAGCACCTGCTCCCCGTTCACCGTCAGCTTCACACCGGAACGATTCCGTACCAGCAGCGGGAAGCCGAATTCGTTCTCCAGACTGCTGATCGTATGGCTGATGCCGGATTGGGTGAAGCCCAGCACATCGGCGGCTTTGGTCAGACTGCCCAGTTCAACCACTTTGAGGAACACTTCGTATTTGATTATGCTCATTGCTGACCCCCAAGTTTGCATGAGGATTCCTCATGTTTCATATGATAAACATTCAGTTACCTTATGTATTTGAGCGTATTATACTATAATCACTTGAAATAAAGAAGGATGATGATGGAATGAAGCCGCTAAAGGCCGAGCTAATGCTCATAGTAGTAACAATGTTCTGGGGTTCCTCCTACCTGTTCATGAAAATGGGACTCGGCACACTGGGAGAATTCAATCTGATTGCACTGCGCTTCGGGCTGGCCTTCATTCTGGCGGCTCTGCTGTTCCGCAAACGGCTGCGCAGTGTGGACGCCAGAACATTGAAATATGGAGCCCTGCTCGGCTTTCTCCTGCTCGGTGTGTTCACCTGCATCACCTTCGGACTGAAGACCACCACGACCTCCAATGCCGGGTTTCTGGTCGCTCTGACCGTTGTTTTTGTACCGTTGCTGGATGTTCTGATTTTCAAAAAAAGAGTCGCCCCTCCGCAAATCTTCGGTGCCATTCTGGCCATCGCCGGCATCGGGCTGCTCACCCTGAACGGGTCGCTGCATGTACAGCCCGGTGATCTGCTCTGTATTCTGGCTGCCATTTTCTACGCAGTGCAGATTCTGGTTACCAGCCGCGCTGTCAAGAGCAGCGATTCGCTGAATATCGGCATTCTGCAGCTGGGCTTCGCCGGGGGATATGCCCTGATTCTGTCAGCAGTCTTCGAGACTCCTGCACTGCCTTCGACTCTTCCCGGCTGGATCGCCATCCTCGCACTCGGAATTTTCTGCAGCGCCTGCGGCTTCATCCTGCAGCCCGTTGCCCAGAAATACACAACGCCGACCCGCACCGGATTAATCTTCGCCCTGGAACCGGTCTTTGCCGCCTTCTTCGGCTACTGGTTCGCACATGAACAGCTTTCGCTGCAAGGCTACACCGGAGCTGCCCTTGTCCTGCTGGGCATTATAGCTTCCGAACTGCTCGGCAGATTGCACTTCGCCCCATTTCCGGCAAGAATGCTCAAGAACCGGCGGGCAGATCTATAAGGCTGCAATAATAGCTCTGATCTGCTCTCTCGCTGTCTTTGATTCCGGGAAGAAGAACAGCGGCCAGACATGCAGCATTTGCGGATATTCATAGTAGCCGATCTTTATTCCTTCAACCAGTAGCCGGTCTCTGAACCTCTTGACATCAGGATACACAATGTCATGCGTCCCCGTGAAGATGCTGACCGGCCCTATATCCGTGACCTCCCCATAAGCGGGGCTGATCAAATGAGAAGTAATCTCCTGATCCCCCGCATACCACTCAGCAATTTCTTTGATGGCAGGAACTGCCGTGACAGGATCTTTACGCTCCACAGCCTTGATTTCCGGGTTGCTGAAGGTCATGTCGAGCACCGGGGAGATCAGGATCGTGTGTGCAGGCCGTGGTATCCCTTTTTCCTTAAGCAGCTGCACTAGTGCAAGCCCCATCCCGCCGCCAGCCGAATCGCCCATGACCACAAGCTTGTCTCCACACTTAGAACTCTGTGCTAACATCTCCTCATATAGCGGTACCAGCATCTGAAATACTTCCTTATGTCCATATTGCGGTGCCAAAGGGTACATGGGAACCGCAATCGTACACTTCAGCTTGTCTGCCATACCGGCCAGGAACTCCCAATGCAGCGGTGATATCTTCAGTACATAACCTCCGCCGTGCAGATACAGGATCTGATTGCCGCCCGAAAAAGACTTTGCAGAAAGCACATAGTAAGGATAACCGGCTATCTCACGCTCTTCGATGGTGCATAACTTATACACTTTAGCCGGCGGCTTACTGCTCTCCTTGCGTTGTTTCGATTCAATGTCCTTCCGCAAGGCTATCCCTGTCTTCTTCCACATGGCGTTAATCCTTATAAGGCGCAGGCCCAGCTTAACCGCTCTGCTCTGCCAGCTTTCTTTGGAACCCTTCATTGTTGTCCTTCTTTCTGCGGCATCACGGCTTCCCGCAAACGCTGCGCCCAGGCCAGATCCAGCTCCTGCGCCTCCAGACGCACCTGCAGCAGATCCATCGTTGTCACATAGAACCGCCCTCCGGGTGCGGCAGCATCAGGAGCAGTCTCTTTCCGGAAGGCGTCTATCCCTTTTCGCAGCTCTGCAATACCTTTAGCGGCGTACGCAAGATAATGATCTACAAGCGCCAGCTGAGCTTCAGGGGCAAGGAACTCCAAATGCTGGGCTTTGATATGAAAAAGCTTCTGATAGGTTGCCGACTCCGTCCCCGTATCCATCATCAGCTCGGTGAACCGTGCCCGCCCTTTATCGGTGAGCTGCAGCGCACGGGACGGCCGTTCACTGGGATAAGGCACTGAAGAAGGATCGGCTTCGCAGATCAGTCCCTCTTTCTCAAGTCTGGATAGCAGGGTGGACAGCGTTCCGCGGCTGATTTTCTCCCACGGACTGATAATCTTCGCAATTAGATAAGCATGCAGCGGGAAATGCATCAGTAATGACAGGACCAGTAATTCATACATAAGGAAACCCCTTGTAGATAGTTTTAATAAAACTATATAGAATTCCTTATCAACCGTCAAGCGGTTCACAAAATACTCCAACTGACGCCTGCCCCGGATACAATTCCACATACAGCAGTAATTCCTCCCATTTCGCCTTCTGTATCGCATCCAAAGCGATGTATACCTCTAATTCCTCCTTTCGCCCTTCTGTATAGCCATACTTTAAGATGACAGCAATTGAGTTACTTAAGTTCTTGCTGTAAAGACATAAATGTTGTACGTAGTACAACTCTGATGCAGAGATACCAGTATGGTTGGGAGAAATGTTGTATGAAATACAGGAATAATCCCGCTAATCCGCTTGGAGGAGCAGAAATGCTGCATTTCTTACAACAATTTTGAAATATGATCGATATGACGAGGGAAATGTTGTATTTCGTGCAGGATTTCGAATCGAAATCGCGACAACGGGGGTGAAATGCGAAAAAACCGCCGCAGCGATTAGCTGTGGCGGCCGTAAACCCAAGATATGAATTAATGTCCCATCATTACAGCAGCGTCCGCTTGCTCCCCTTCCGGAGTTCCGGCGGAACCGGCTGTCTTCGGCTTGCGCAGAATCAGACTGATGACCACTCCGGCCAGCGCGATGCAGGCGGAGAGGAAGAATACATCGTTGAAGCCCTGTACAGCGGCGACAAGCGGATTGCTTCCGGCAGCCATCTCACCCATATGAACGGTAATCTGGCTGGTTAAGTATCCGGTCATACCGGCAACCGCGAAGGATACAACAACCTGCTGGGCTGCGGCGGTCAGCGGAGTCACCCGGCCAACCCATTCACGCGGCGCGGAGTTCAGAACATGAGTGTTGACCGGCATCATCGACAAGCCCATTCCCAGACCCATCATAGTAAGACAGCCCATGATAACAGGAAGACCGGTGTCTACCGTAACACCGGACAACAGGAACAGCGCAGTGGAAATGACACTGAGTCCGACAAACAGCAATGGCCGCGCGCCGATCTTATCAAATAAGCGGCCGCCCACCGGCATACCGATACCGGATGCCAGCGCCTGCGGAAGCAGAATCAGACCTGTCTCAAGCGGTGTGTAGTTCCGGATCTGCTGCAGATACAGCGGAACGAACAGCATGGAGCCGAACAGGGCAGCCTGGGTCACCCAGGATAGGATAATGCCGCGTGTGAAGTCCGATGAACGGAAGACGCGCAGCTCCAGCAGCGGATGCTTCTGCATCAGCTCAGCGATAACGAACAGCACCAGCGCCACACCGCCGACAGACAAACCTACAAGAGCCCCCGTCGAAGTCCAGCTTTCGCCTCCGCCTTGATTGACACCATAAGCAAGCATGGAGAACGCAAGCGGAGCCAGAATGATACCGAAGATATCCAGATGCGCTTTGCCCTTCTTCTCGGTAACAGGCAGATATTTAACTCCTAGAATGATACCAACGATACCGATAGGCAGGTTGATCAGGAAGATCCAGTGCCAGCTCACGTATTCTACCAGCCAGCCGGAGAGGATCGGACCAAGTGCCGGAGCCAGCAGCATGGGAATTCCGAGCATCCCCATAATAGAACCTCTGCGCTCTGCCGGAGCCAGTCTGAAGACCATTGCCATACCGATTGGAGCTACCATCCCGCCGCCAAGACCTTGAATGACACGGAAGATGACCAGCTGCGTCGAGGTCTGGGCAACCGAACAAAGAACGGACCCCAGTACAAACATAACAATAGTCGTTAGAAAGACTTGCTTGGAACCGAAACGGTCAGTCATGTAGCCAGCCAGCGGAATTACAGCAGCCAGCGCCAGCGTATAACCCGTAATGGCCCACTGAACGGTCTTAAGATCTGTTGCGAAATACTGCACCAGATTCGGTACCGCAACGTTTACAGCAGTGCTGTCCAGAATAACCATAATCATGCCGACGATAATAGCCATTAACGGCGGAATAATGGCTTTCAGCGAGAACGGCGCTTCCACTGCTGCACTGTTTCCTTTATTTGAGGTGTTTGTCATTCTCTTCTCCACTCTTTTCTGTGTTTATAATTAGTTATACTTATGAAAATAAAGTTCAAATAACCCGTCAATCTGCTCCTCAAGCGGCGAAAGCCTGAAGAACTCCTTGAGATCCTCCCTGTCCTTCGGTAGGCTGGAGACCATAATTACCGGAAAAACAATGGCCCCATAGACTTGCATCATCATCATCATGAGTTTGTCACGGTCCTGCTCCCCTGTGATCTCACTGAGCACTTCCTTAATGCGCTCCAGTCTCATCAGCTTGGAGTACTTCGCATATTCATCCTGTGAGCCCATAATATGATGTCTTTGATCAAGCATCTGCCGGGCCATTCCCGGGTAACGGCTGAGATTCATAATATAACGCATGAAAAATAGCTTCATCCGCTCCTTCGGCGGCAGGCTGTCATCTTCCAGTGTTTTGAAGGCATCATCAAAGGTAGACACGAGTTTCTTCACTGCGTCGCCAAACAGTTTTTCCTTGGAGCCGTAATAATAATTCACCAGTGCAAGATTCGTCTCTGCCCTTGCTGCGATACTCCGAAGGGTGATACAGCTGAACCCCTCTTCGCGGATCAAATCCACGGTTGCATCGAGTATAATCTGCTTCGTATCTTTATCTGAAGGATCAGCTTTGTTGTCAGATTTAACCATAATGCAGCTTGTCGCCCTCCTTTGCCGCGATTTCTAATCATTGATTTAAACAGCGTTTAATCAGAATATAAAATTACTCTCTTTGGAGTGATCTGTCAATAGAAGTTTTCAGAAATTTTCAAAAGAGTTAGCATTAATAAAAAAGAAGCATCTCGGGCAGCGGTTTACAGCTGTGAGATGCTCCTGCATGAATGATCCGTTATTTGTTATTTCGACGGGCTGGACAGCACTTCCGCTGCCTGCAGCGCCGCCAGGCTCAGCTTCACGATTTTGCCCGATGTATTCAGCTCCAGTGTCAGTAGCGCCTCGGATTTGGAGAAGGACAGCACGCTTGTTATTGTCATATTCCCGTCATGCTGCCGGCTCTCCGTAGCTTTTACTCCGAAGTACTGGCCTGCCGGAGCGCTTACCCCCTCCCAGTTCTGCTGAATGACGGGCAGCGGGGGCTGCTCTGCTTCCGCAGCGAAGTAACGCTCGCGGAGTCCCGTATAGTTGCCTGCGGCCAGCAATCCGGCTACAGCTCCGGCAGTTACCTCCGGTGAGTAGATTTCAACTTGTCCCTTTGCCGGATTATAGGATGTAACCAGCCCGATCGCTGTAAAAAAGGACAATGGTGCATATGCGCGCTGCTGCTTCAGTTCAATGCTATCTGTAAAAGGCACCCGATCCTTGCCGTTCAGAATGATCTCTTTCCCGCCCAGCCTGAATTCAATCGTTTCCTGGAACCGGTTCAGCTTAAACTGCCCTGTAGCTCCTATAAAGGTAGTCTTATACTTAAGGATTTCCGTAGTCTCCCGGAGCGGGAGCATGAGGGTTGTTCCGCTGGTATAGGCTTGCGGTCGATCCAGCTGCAAGGCTTGTCCGTTCACAATAATATTTATACCCGGTGCTGCGTGGACACTATTTCCGGTTAATACTCCCGATCCTGCTGCCAATAACAGTACACTTAGGAAAACGGCTGCGATTCTGTTCTTCAAATCGATCCCACCTCTCCTGTAATATAATTATTATGCACGCAAACTTCAGGGACTAAACTTACATTAATCATTAACCGTTCTGCGCAGCTTTGGAACAGCCTTACTCCACATTAAAGTTAAAATACTGCTGCGGATAAGGCTCCTTGATCAGTGTGAAATGCCACCACTCCTTGGTATAGGGCTTGAAGCCCTGCTTCGACATGGCATCCTTAAGAACTTTACGGTTGGCATGCTGGGTACTGTTGACCAGAGTGGTATTATAGTAAGAAATCTCACCGAAGAAATCATACGGGCTGCCCATGTCAACCAGCGCCCCTGTTTTTTTATCAGCCAGTGTCAGATCAATGGTGCTGCCCCGCGAATGCCCCGATTTCTTGGAGATGAAGCCCAGCTTGAACAGATTACGCTTGTCCAGCTTGGGATAATACTGCTGCTTCATCTTAATATCCGCGGCATCCTGTGACCAGCGTACGAAGTGATTAACGGCTTTTTGCGGACGGTAGGCATCATAGATTCTCAGGATATACCCTTTGCCATCCAGATCGTCACTGACTTTCTTCAGCGCATTGGCTGCTGTCCGCGAGAAAATCGCCAGCGGAGCTTTATACCCGTCCACCCTTGTTCCGGTAAAATTATTCTCACTGTAATAGCGTATCTCATATTGCGCCGTAGGAATCACTTCATCCAGATACACAAAGCCGCCGGGCAGATTGTGTTTCTTCTCCACCTTACTTTGCGCCGGGGCTGCGGCTGTATTCTGTATCTTAGGAGCAGCCGCTGTGGCTGCTGTTGCCGTTAGAAGCGTAGCTCCGCCTAGGATAAGCGCACATGAGACCAGCCCTAATTTTCTACCTGTAATTCGCAGCTTCATCACAATGCTCCCCCCTCTCCTGCCTCGTCCGTATTTTCACCCTACAAGTATACGTGCAGCAGCACTAGGCGTCCATAGTTAAGTCTAGGCTTGTGTCCGCAGGGAGCATATCCTTCCGCCGGTAGACACCCATCAGCAGCCCGACAGCGGCGAATTCAATGAAGACATGTTGTCCGTAGCTAAGGAATGGGAACGGTATAGAGATAAGCAACACTCTGCCACTAAGGATAAAGAGGCCATAAATTAAACGGATCGAGAGCATAAGTCCCAGAGCAAGGATTAGCATCCGCCCATAGCTATCGCTTACAGCACGGGCATAGGAAATCATTTTGAGAACAAACCAGCCTACTATTGCAAGGAACAAGAGACCCCCAGCCCAGCCAAAGCATTGTATCAGATACACCGGAAAAAAATCGGTATAGGCATAAGGAAGCCACTCCACGGTATCTCCAAAACCACGCCCCCTCCAGCCTGCAGTAGTAACGATCTCATAGATTGTACGATTCATATAACCTGTGCTGTCCGGCCTCAGGTTAAAATTGACGGCACCAATTAACTGCTCCCGCCAATGGTTGTTATTCAACACACGTATTGCTCCCCCGGCTAGCAATAGAAAGGCTATAACCACACCACTAAACCAGCGGCGGGTGATCCACACATATACAATCAGGGACACTGCCAAGTAAACAATCAGCTCCGGGAGAGAGCCGATAACAGCATAAATCCCCGCTGGCAGCATCAGCAGTACTAATTCAATTATTCCCCTGGTTCGGCCACCCCATTTCAGCACAAAGCTGCGGCTGGTCCATATTCCTGCCAAAGCAGTAACAAATACATAAGGGCTGTATCCGATGATATCAAATGTGAATCCCATGAAACCAATGTAACGCCTGCTTCCATTAATCGTTACAGTATCTAGCATAAGAGTGAGTTCAACCATCATTAATGCTGCGAGATATATAATTCCTGATGCTCTCTGCAGCAGTTTGAAATTGATGAAATACATTCCAGTCATAACCGAAATACCCAGGAGGATAAAAAGAGTCTGGCGCAGCATTAAGGCAGAGGGAATTCTGTCTAGAGAAACCCCTGCTTCTATCGCCCCCATCCCCAGCAGACTTACAGCTGACAACATCATTACTGCGGTGAGCAGTCCCCACGGAATCCGCGGTTTATGGATTTTGTGCAGATCCCGGCCGATCACCTGCGGATCACCCATTTGTGCGATAGCATATTGCTGCGATTCTTCTTCGGTTGCGCCAAGCTGCTGACGCTCCAGCATTAAGTCCTGGAAGTGCCCGCTGAGCTCCTCACGGATCTCCCTGTGCATCCCTTTGGCTCTGACCTCTACACACACCCTGTCTAGATAGTTGTCCAGCTTCTGCTTCCGCCGCTCCATCATGCACCGCCCTCCCCCAGCACAGAATCCACCGCGCCTTTAAAAAGATTCCATTCTGCTCTCTTCTCCTGCAGCTTCGCCTTGCCTTCATCCAGCAGCCGGTAATATTTGCGTTTGCGCCCTTCTACCTCAAGCCAATACGCCTCCACCCAGCGTTCGCTCTCCATCGCATGGAGTATCGGGTAGAGCGTGCCCTCTTTCAGGGAAAATACCCCCTGCGAGCGCTGCTCCAGCTCTTTAATCAGTTCGTAGCCGTATAACGGCTTATCGAGCAGCAGAGTGAGAATCAAGGTCCCCGTGCTGCCCTTCAGCATTTCTTTACTGACTTTCATTGGCGTCCCCTCCCGTTCGAATGGCAATCCACTGATACATCGTTAATCTATGCTTAATATACTTTAATTCCCAGTTGATGTCCAGTCATCGTCTTAACCCCAGCAATCGAGTAACCCGTTAACGCTTGCAGACAAGTAACCCGTTAATATTTGCGGATAAGCAGCCTCTTGGGGCATTAATGTTGTACGTTTTACAACTTTGATCCCCAGATACCCGGGCGCCAGAGAGGATTGTTGTACGAAATACAAGAATTGCCCCAATAATCCGTTTGGAGTAGGAGAAATGTTGCCTTTTTTACAACAATTATGAATTAGGAGCGTTATCATGAGGGAAATGTTGTATTTAGGGCAGGATTTTATACAATGAATGCTCTTTAAGCTCCATATTGCACATAGCAAAAAAGCACACCCGGATTCCGGATGTGCTTGTAGTTAAAGCTAAAGTTTAGTGCATGGAAGCCTGTGTCTTGTGCGAGACAATAACACGTTTGAGGAAGAAAGCAACAACCAGACCGATAATGGCCATCACCATGCCGAAGATGAACGCATTCTGTACCCCATGGGTAAATGCAGCGCCAATATTCAGCGGATCACCAGGGTCAGTTACAGTCTTCATGTAGCTCTTGGTACCGGAGGTCATAATGCTTACTGCCAGAGCTGTACCAATAGCCCCTGCAACCTGCTGCAGAGTATTCATGATCGCTGTACCGTCAGGATAGTATTCCAGCGGAAGCTGGTTGATCCCGTTCGTCTGGGCAGGCATCATAATCATCGAGATTCCGATCATGAGCATGCTGTGAAGTACAATTACGAAGACTACAGTAGAAGTTGCTGTAATACTGGAGAAGAACCACAGCGAGACAGCTACGAGCACGAGTCCTGGAATAACGAGCCATTTCGGACCGTATTTATCGAACAGGCGTCCCATTACCGGTGACATCAGTCCGTTGATAATTCCGCCCGGCAGCAGCAGTAAGCCTGCTTTGAATGCTGTATAGCCTTGTCCCTGCTGCAGGTACATTGGAAGAATCAGCATCGAAGACAGAATCACCATCATACAGATGAAGACCATCAGTACACCGACCACGAACATCGGGAATTTGAAGGCACGCAGATTAATCATCGGCTGCTTCATCGTCAACTGCCGGATGCAGAATAGAACGAGCGCAATTACACCAATAGCAATGGCAATGATCACCTTCGGACTTCCCCAGCCTTCCGCTTCACCGGCGCTGCTGAATCCATACACAATGCCGCCGAAACCGAATGACGATAACACAATCGAGAGGATATCAATCTTCGGCTTGGTCACTTCTGTGACGTTCTGCATGAAGAAAATTCCGCTGAACAGCGCGATCACAAGGAACGGCAGGGACAGCCAGAAGATCCAGTGCCAGCTGAGGCTCTCAATCAGCAGACCTGCAATAGTTGGGCCGATCGCTGGAGCAACCATGATGACGAGTCCGATGAGACCCATCGCTGCGCCTCTTTTCTCAGCAGGGATAATAATCAGAATCGTGTTGAACATCAGCGGCAAAAGAAGTGCAGTTCCCATCGCCTGAACCACACGCGCTGTAAGCAGGAATTCGAAGTTCGGCGCCATTGCAGCCAGGAATGTTCCCGCAATCGAGAAGCATAGTGCAGCAATGAACAGCTGTCTGGTCGTGAACCACTGCAGGAGCAGCCCGGAGATCGGAACCAGAATACCCAGCGTCAGCAGGTAAGCAGTAGTCAGCCATTGCGCTGTGGTCGGAGTAATTTGTAATACATTCATAAGATCACTTAAGGCTACATTTAATGCGGTCTCACTGAACATGCCGATAAATCCGGCAAGCAATAAGGAGACGAGAATTGGAAGGGTCTTAAATTTGCGGGGCTCTGTGTGCCCCTTACCAGTCATAGTTGCGTTCACTCTCATATCCTCCTGATAATCTGTTTGTTCTCTCTCTATTTGTTGCTTAATTGCAGTAGTGCAGTATTGCGATGGTACGATGGTACTGTGAAACCTTAAGCCAGTATTGCCGGAATACTCTCTGCTGCCGCAACCAGCGGCTGGACATTTCGGCAGGTCAACGCCAGCAGCAGCGCACCTTCAAACAAGGAGACCACAACAGTCGCCTTGCCCACAGCAGCTTCCTCCTGCATGCCTTCCTTCATCAGACGCTGGGCGATCACATCCTGCCAATCCTTGAACACACATTGACAAGCGGTCCGCAGCTCATTGCTGACACAGGAAGTCTCCACGGCTACCCAGAAGCTGAACGGCACCAATCCTTCAAAAGAAGATTCCTCCGCTTCCCTGGCCATAGACAGAATGAAATTCTGCACCGCCTGAGCAGGTGAGGCTTCACTCTCTACATAATGCCGCAAATTTTGGGAGACCATTTCACTCGTCCGGTTAATACAGGTCAACACCAGCTCTTCTTTGCCGTGAGGAAAATAATAATACAATGATCCTTTGGGCGAATCGCTGTCCTTGATGATCTGATTTAATCCGGTTGCATGATAGCCCTGTGTGAAAAACAATCTTGAAGCCGTATCCAGAATAGCTTCACGTGCATTATGCTTGTTTGACAAGCCAGACACTTCCTTTATAGATGTTTCTGCACTTTTATAACAATTGGTCTACATAATAAAACCACGAGTGAGCTCCGCTGTCAATGGATAATAATTTCAAATTTTAATGTTTACGCTTACCGATTGCCACATTGCGGATCATTGGTTATAATTTAATTATTCCAATGCGAAAGGTGTGATTTCAATGAGTGAGCCTTCAATCATTAAGGGAATTCCCCAGCCGTTAGTCAGAACTAATCAGGCTTTTATCGTAATTTCTGTATTATTGTCACTGTTTACGGGAGCTTACTGGATTCTTGCCCTGCCGCTTGCCGCAGGACTGTCTGGTCTAATCTTCGGATATAATCCGGTGATCAAGGTTGCGGCGAAATTCCTGACTAAGGAGCGCTCCGCCTATGTACTGGAAGACTGGGAACAGCAGCAGTTCAACCAGAGCATTGCCGTCTTCTGCCTGACTGCAGGACTGGTCAGCTTCCTAGCTGGCTGGACCGTAGCTGCTTATATCTTCACGATCATGGTTGCGGTAGCAGCCACAGTAGCTATCCTCGGCTTCTGCATCGGGTGCTTCATCCACTACCAGTGGAGAATGTATACCTACAGACGCAAACAGGCAGCCCTCCACAAATAAGCAGGAGTCTGCCCGTGCGGTGAATCTTACAGGGCCAGTAAGCGGTAGCAGCAGTATGCTGCCAGACCTATGCTGGCCTCCAAGCTCCTCCTCCGTAACTTCCCCGCTTATTCCACAATATAATCCGACAGAATTCGCTCCACCGAAGAAGCGAAGCTTTTGCCGGCGCCCCAATCGAGCTTAAGGATCAACCCATTGGAACCTCCCGCCGGAATAAGCCGGACATTACTTCTGCCCTTCAGATTATCGACTAGGATCACCAGCGCCGCCTGATTACCGGACCGGAAATAATACCGCTCATAGACCAGCGTCCCGATCATCTTGCCTTCACCGAGATCATTCAGCTCCTCGTACAGCAGCTCCGACTCCTGCGGCATTCCCTCTTTGATCAGTGCAAGCGTCTCATTGGGCTGCAATCTAACATCGAGTTGATAGGCCTCATTCATGCTCATCACCAGCCACATCCCAGCGATGACGGAATTTCTCCAGCCGCGGATGCAGTTGTGCCGGCGCTTCTGACAACAGCAAACGCAGCTTGACGATCCATTCCTCGAATGAGGAATAGGACGCGAACAGATTAGCCATCTCCGGAGTCAGATAGAGAAAATACGGTGCGGAATAGACCTCACTGATATGGCGCAGCGCAGAATCGAGCGGGGTGTATTTCTTGCGTTTCCCCTCCAGACTTTCCACCGTAATGAAAGACCGGCCCTGATCTCTTTTCCACTCATGCAGCCGGTCCTCCCGTTTATAAAAAGCCTGCACCGGCTCCTTCGTCATCCGTCTAACGGTTTCTTCATGCAGCGGATACAGCACCAGCTTGGTGAATTTGCGCTCTATCGCTGTCTCAGCCGCCTTCAGCAAATCCATATCCGAGATATGCTCGAATGAATCATAGAAGATCAAGGTCCCTTTGCGTTCACCGGCTGGCGGTTCATAACCATAAGGCACATGCTGAATGTCTCGTTTCATCATTACCCTCCTGTGAGCTTCAATATCTACAGCATATCATGCTACCCCGGATCGCGTACAATTCTGAGACCTAGAAACTAAGCCCTGAATGGTAATACTCGCCAAAAAAAGCAGCGGTGCCATGATTGGCAATCGCTGCTATATGTTAGTGTCGCGCAGTGCAATGACATTCTGTGCCCAGTATATCTAATACCGGCTGGCAGGTGCCATCTTCCCTACAAGACGGTGAGTCCGTCAGGCTCTGAAGCGGATTGCTCCGCCTGCAGCCGGCAGCGCCGCAGAAACACTTCGACGAGATCCTTAGCCCGGACCACCAAATACTGATCAGGAAAGCGGAAATCTGTTGAACAAGCGGTCAGCACGTAACCCGGATCTACCGGATATTGCCTGAACGCATGATCGGGCAGCCGGTCACTAAGCACAGACTGCTCATACTTCAAAGCGTACTGCTCGGAGAATACAGAACGGATTGGAATCGTCAGGCCAATGCCCTCCATCTTCAGATAACTCTCCTTACGCGTCCACAAGTCATAGTAATAGCGTATTTGAGCCTCTGATTTCAAGCTCTGGTATTGCTCCATTTCTTCAGGGGACAGGCTGTACCGGGCTAACGCCGGATTTATGGCAGCCATCTTCTGAATGTCGATTCCAACCCGCTGTCCCTTGCGGCTGACGATACCTGCTACCCATTTTCCCGAATGTGAGAGGTTATAGTCCCACGGTTCGCGCATAGCAGACAGCCGGGGTTTGCCAAACACCCCTTTGTCAAAACGGATCTCATCATTCCGCATTCCCTCCATATCCATGGCGAACATCCGGGCAAGGATGTCTCCGATAAGAGACCTGCGAACATCGTCTTCACGTTTCAGCCGGCTGCTGCTCATCCGGCGCTCCGGTGACACATGGGGCAGCAGCTCAGGAACCGAAAAAGCGGTCCCGAGTGATACAGCAATGATATGCATGAACGGCCATGCCTCCTATCGGTTCTCCGATCTATTCCTGCTGCTCCCGGAACCAGCCCAAGGTTTCTTTGACTGCATCCTTGTAAGCGGTTGGAGTATATTCCGGGAACCGCTTCATGAATTTGTTCTCGCTCAGCACCAGCGGATACTGGAATTCGTATAGCAGCTCATGGAATTCCTTAGCTTCTTTATCGAATATACCTGCCAAACCAACGGCCCAGCCCGGGAGGGTCCGGCATTTCCTTGGACTGTCTGCTTCATCCTGGATGATATTCAGGAACTGGCCGCCTTCAATCGCCCCGGAGCCCGACACATGCCATTCCCCTTCTTCCCCGCTATCCGCCAGCAGCACGGCTGCTTTGGCCGCATCGCGGATATAGACCAGATCATGGGGAACATCCAGCCTGACCGGCCAGGCGATGGTTTTGGCCTGCAGCGCTCCGTTGAATATCGGGCCGAATACCCTGTTCGTAACGTTGGGTCCATAGTAGTCGGGATAACGCGGAATGACATAGCGGAAGCCCTTCTCCGCTGCCCGCTTCTTCAGCAGCTCCTCCAGCTGGTTACGGAGCTTCCCTTTTCGGGTAAGTGCCGCCTTGGGATGGTTTTCATCTGCAGGAAGGTATTGGAATCTGCCGTATCCGTAAACATTGCCGGGAAATACCAGCGTCTGCCCGGAATGCAGCTTCGCGGTTACCCGTTCCAGCGCTTTGGGCATGATCGTGTACCAGTCCTGGTAAGGCACATTAAGACAGAAGTAGACCGTTTTTACTCCTGTCAGCAGAGAAGCAAGAGCCCTTTCATCCTGTATATCCAGTGAAGCCATAGTCAGCAGCGGTCCTCTCAGTCTGCTAAGTGCCTCATTAGAACGATGATAGGTCGCTGTTACCAGCTTACCCCGCCACAATAATTCTTGGGTGATGGAATGGCCCAAACCGCCATTGCCTCCGATTACGAGATTCATAACATTACCGGCTCCTTATCGAGCGTATGAATACCTTCAGCCACCAGCTTCACGGTTTATTCAGTCTGCCCGGGATGATGTTTAGCAGTTATGAAGAACCGTTACATGCCGCTTCCTCAGGAACTGCCGGATATAGAACTGCTGCCGAATTCTTAACCTGCTATTAGTATACAGCCAAGAATATGCTGTCATCATTGGGATAATTTGACGATTATTGTCGTTTGAGGTCCTTAATATGTAGATATGGTGAATTATTGCGATTCAATAGTTTTGCAGCACCCTAAGTTAATCTTCGCCGATCATTGTTCCGGTCAATCATCATTTAAGAGCATTCAGTCTCTGGTCCGCATATACCGCCGCGCCAAGTGTGCCCGCCCTGCTGCCCAGTTCGGCCTGAACGATCCTGCATCTGCCTCCTGAGAGTTTCAGCGCATGAGCATTCACAGTGCCGCGGACGCTGCCCAGCAGCCGGTCTCCTGCGGCAGCCATGCCGCCTCCAATAATGATCAGCTCCGGGTTCAGCAGATTAATTACATTAGCCAGACCGTATCCCAGCAGTTCTCCGGTTTCATGCATGACCTCAATCGCCAGCGGGTCCCCGAGATCATAAGCCTCCGAAATCATTTTTGAGGTAATTTGCCCGTCATCCTCATTGGTCCAGGCCTGGATCAGACTGCTCCTGCCATCCAGCAGCTTCTCTTTGAACGTGTTGACCATACCCACAGCAGATACATACCTCCCGAGGCAGCCGGAGCTCCCGCAGCGGCAGGGCCGGCCCTGCCTGTACATATTCATATGTCCGATTTCACCAGCGCTGAAGGTTGTTCCGTACAACACCTTGCCGTCATGGACAATGCCTGAGCCCACTCCGGTTCCAAGTGTGAGCAGCACCAGGTTACGGCATCCTTTTCCGGCTCCCTGCTGCCATTCCCCATATAAGTTAACCCGCACATCATTATCGATGTAGACCGGAAAATCGTAAAAGGGCTTCATTGCATTCACTATATGTACTTGTTCCCACCCGGGAAAGTTCGGCGAAAAGATCGACAGGCCTTCCTCCGGGTCCAGCAGACCGGGAATTCCCATCCCCATACAGGTGATCTGCTGCTGATCTATCCCTTTGCCCTCTGTCAGCTGCGTAACGGCCATCCTGATCCGCTCCAGCACATGCGCCGGTCCTGCCGCCGCTTCCGTTGGCAGAGACAGCTCCTCGACTGCCTTAGAATCCCTATCGAACAATCCCGCTTTGATATTGGTTCCGCCCAAATCGACGCCTATAGTATAATTGTTCATCGCTTCTGCTCCTTTACAGTAATTGTCCTTGTCCTTACTTTACTCTCACCACTTATTATGCGCTTTCATTTATTGGGCAGGTAGGATTTTTTGAGCATTGTTATAGTATTTTCTACACAAAAAGGGCCGTCCGTGCCAGCCAATGAATAGCTGCTTGGACGACCCTGTATGATTTTCTTTGCGGAATCCCTTAAGAACCCGCACCTTTATACCGCTTAACCCCATAGCTCCAGGCCATCAGGCCGATGCCGAGGAACACTGCACCCACCACCGGGGTCAGCAGCGCCATCCCCTTCATCTCATCGCGGTGAAGGAACAGGGCTGCCGGATAGATCCCGACAAATGCAAACGGGATAATCCAGGTGAGCAGCACCTGAATCGCCCGGTTGTAGATCGTAACCGGATAACGGCCGTAGGTCTGGATATTATACATCAGCGGCAGAATACCCGTCGGCGCATCTGAGTAGAAAGACAGTGAAGTCAGTGTCGTATAGATGCCGGTATAGATTGCTACCGCACTGAGTGTCAGGATAATCAGCATCGGAATCGTCCACCATTCGAACGGCAAGCCCAGATTGCTGCCGCTAATTGCCATAACAATCAGTCCGATGAAGGAGCCCACAAGTGAAGGCGGGTCCACATTTTCCAGGAATATCTGGAACAGGTTATGCGCCGGACGGGTCAGAATGCGGTCCATCTCGCCTTTGACGATATATCGCTCACTGAAGCCCCACATATTCACGAAGCAGCTGAACACGCCAAACGGCACCATAAAGAAGCCGTAGACGAACACCACTTCGTTCTGATTCCAGCCGCCCAGGCTGTCGGTATGCATGAAAATGACCAGAATGAAGATAAAGTTCGTTGCCTGGAAGAGCAGATCGGAAACAACCTCCACCCAGAAATCAGCGCGGTAGGTTAACCTTGTCTTCATATAATTTTTCAGATATTCAATTAACAAGCCCAAATAGTACATTCCGGCTCAACCTCCCTGCACGAACAGCCGCTGGCGCGCTGCGTGATATAGCCAGACAATCGGAACCAGCAGGACCAGGAACCAGATCACCTGGATGCCCAGCACATTCCAAATGCCCACTCCCTGCACACGGCCCGTGAATACGGAACCCGGCAGATACGTGATGGCCTGAAAGGGCAGAACCTTGAGAATGGACGATAACCAGCCCGGAAACAGCGTAATCGGGACGATCAGGCCGGAGAACAGGTCAACGATAACACGCTTCATGCGCATCATCCCCTCATTATTCTCGACGAAGAATGCAGAGAGCCCCGTTATGATATTAATCTGTGAGCTGATCAGGAAGCTGAAGAAGAGCATTACCAGGAAACCGATCCAGGCGGATGGTTCTGTCGGCAGCTGCACCGGAAACAGCAGAATGGCAATCACCATGCCCGGAATCATCAGCATCATGAAGCGGAACAGGCCTTCGCCAAGTCCCTGCATCATTTTGACCAGAACATAGTTATAAGGGCGGATGAACTGAATCGCGATGCTGCCGTCACGGATATCGGTAGAAATCTCCCTGTCCAGGTTATTGAAATAGAACGCCCGGGCCATCCACGAGACAGCCACATACGTAGTCATCTGTGCTCCGGTAAAGCCTCCTAGCGACTCCCCGTTGCCATAAATAGCTTTCCAGGTGAAATAGTTAACCCCGATATTCAGCGTGTAGATCAGAATTCCTGAATAGTAATTGATCCGGTAAGCCAGCATCGTCAGGAAGCGGATGCGGATGAAATCGAAATAAGCGCCGAGCAGCAGCCTGCGTCCATTCTCTCCGGAACCGCCAGAAGAGCCCCCGGAGGAGGCGACTGCACCATTAAGCTGCTCAGACATGGATAACCTCTTTCTCATCTCGGAGTGCTGCTATCTTCTCTTCCGGTTTCTCTGCCGAACCTGACTGATAAATACTGCGGACAATATCATCCGTGTTCGTCTCAATGATTTTGATGTCTGTAATATCTGCCTGTCCAACCACACGGCCCAGTACATCCGATACATTCAGCTCGAGCGGAATCCATACCTTGGCACCCAGCTCATTCTCGGCGGTCCAGGT
The DNA here is from genome assembly GCF_000802655.2 of Paenibacillus sp. IHB B 3415. NCBI lineage: Bacteria > Bacillati > Bacillota > Bacilli > Caryophanales > Paenibacillaceae > Paenibacillus > Paenibacillus sp. IHB B 3415. The sequence continues at coordinate 101,910 of NZ_JUEI01000004.1, forward strand.
AACCGGCATCCCCTCTGTCCACTGCACCAGCTGCTGCAGCTTCGTAGCGGTACCGAACTGGAACTGCACCTCACGTCCGGTTCCCCACCGCTGCTTGAGATCCTCCAGACCCCCGTCATAGATAATCCGCCCGTCATCCAGCATGATTACCCGCGAGCAGAGCGCTTCAATATCCTGCAGATCATGCGTCGTCAGCAGGATGGTTGTACCATGCTCACGGTTCATATCCTTGAGGAACTCACGAATCTCTGACTTCACGACAATATCAAGGCCAATCGTCGGCTCATCCAGAAACAGAATCGACGGGTTGTGCAGGAGCGCAGCGACCAGCTCACAGCGCATCCGCTGTCCGAGACTGAGCTTGCGTACCGGACGGTTCAGCAGCTCCTGCAGCTCCAGGCGCTCGACGAGCTCATCCAGCCGTTTTTTGAAATCCTGCTCGGAGACCCGGTACACCTTACGCAGCAGCTGGAACGATTCGATGACACCGATATCCCACCAGAGCTGGCTGCGCTGTCCGAATACGACTCCGATATTCTGTACGAACTTCTCCCGTTCCGCATACGGCACGAAGCCGCCTACAGAAAGACTGCCGGCGGTAGGTACGAGAATCCCGGTGAGCATCTTAATCGTGGTCGATTTGCCGGCCCCGTTCTCCCCGATGTATCCGCATATTTCGCCTTCCGGAATACTGAACGAAATGTCCTTCACTGCGGTCACTTCGGAATATTGCCGTTTAAACAAATCAGCGAAGGCCCCTTTGAGGCCCTCGCGGTTTTTTTGGACTTTAAATGTCTTGCGCAAGTCCTGCACTTGAATAGCATTCATAGGTTACCTCACTAAGCTAAGTATTGGGTTCAGTACCCCATTATAATAGAATGAATCCAAAAGTACTACCTATTTCCCTTACCATTCTGCTCTGCCAGAGTACGGCCGGCTTATTTAGCTACTCTGCCCTCAAAAAAATCCGCGCTCTGCACAGCCTCCAGATGTCCGGAGCGGGCTACTTTGGTCCGCAGATACTTTTCGTTGAAGACCGAGACATCGCCCCATAGCGGTACTCTTTTGACCGTGTTCATTCCGGCAGCTCTCAGAGCTTCCATCTTCTTCGGATTATTGGTGATCAGGGTCACCGGTTTGCTGCGCAGGGACTGAAGCACACTGATCGCGTCTGTGTAATCTCTGGAATCATCGGCAAAGCCCAGCTCCAGATTAGCTTCAACAGTATCATATCCTTCTTCCTGCAGAATATAAGCCATGGCTTTGCTGAACAGGCCGATGCCTCGTCCCTCATGATTAGCCAGGTAAAAGAGTGCTCCGGAACCATGCTGGGCAATCATCTTCATCGATGTGTGCAGCTGGAAGCCGCAATCGCAGCGTTTGCTGCCAAAAATATCGCCGGTGTGGCAAATGCTGTGCATCCGGATCAGCGCTTCGTCGGAGTTCTCGAAATCCCCATAGACAAGAACGCTCGACTGTTGTCCATCCGCAAGGTTCATCGAAGACAACCGGCTGATAAGCAGCTCGGTAGCCTCTTTACCTTCCGCTTGCTGAAGCTCTTCATCCGTCACTTTCAGCCAGCTGTACCATTTGAAGGTAACGGTCTCCCCGTCCAGGTTCACCGGCAAGGTAATGGGACCAACCAGTATATTCGTGGAATCATCCATGGAGATCCGTTTGATTTTGTTCTGTAATATGGAAAGGATATCGGGTTTGATCATGAGTGCACCGTCCTAAAGTTTTGATAGCATTAGCTTCTTCGATTCCGTTTCGCAAAACTTGCTTCGGAAGCATACACTTAGTTTTGATAGCATAGCCTAAGCAACTTTTCTCCCAAAAATGCGTAATAGCCTATGCCTGGTTCGTAAAATTTTAATATTCATTATTTGCACTAGTAACTATTTGTAAGTTAGTTTATCATTGTAATATAAGTTCGTCAAGTTATAATATATATTTAAATATTAATGATTACTTATTGTAAGTTTATGATATAATGAATGTTGAGGTGATGCTAATGAACAATTTCGAGATGTGTCCACGCTTCGAAAAAGCGGTGGATGTGCTTAGTAAACGGTGGGTTGCACTAATCGTATTCGTCCTGATGGATGGTCCGCGGCGATTCGGGGAAATAGAGCATTGCTTATCCAATCTTAGCGGCAAAGTATTATCCGACCGGCTGAAGGAAATGGAGAACGAAGGCATCATTCAGCGCACGGTGTATCCTGAAATGCCTGTGCGTATTGAGTATTCGTTGACCGACAAAGGCACAGCACTGGCTCCCATTCTTGGTGAAATCGGTAACTGGTCCACGGATTGGATTGAGATTGGCGTGACCAAATGATTGCCGGCCTGCATGCGAAGCAGCGCCCCTGAAGTTCCTTAACCAGGAAACTTTGAGGGCGCTGTTTGTTTGTCTTATAAATCCTTGCGCTGAAAATGCAGAATTCCTATCGCAAATACAATTACGGTATAACACACAGCATATACGATGAATGACACTGACGGGTACGCGCTGATATTAATGATGCTGAGTCCGCCGTTACTAAGAGAAACAAGACCTCCAATCTCATTCAGACTGAACAGCTCGGCGGTCATTCTGCGCTGCAAGGCATCTGCCGGCATCAGCATCGACATGATCCCGGTCAGATTATGCAGCACATTCAGTGCGTCATTCTCCAACCGCAGCGATCCGCTAAGCTTATCGAGCATTCCTCCCAGAAACCCTGCCCCATATAGCATCGTCATGAACACACCGTTACCCAGCGCCGAGAAGATCCCTGAGCCCAGCATGGACACGGAGATTAATAATGGAACCACAGAAGCAAACAGCAGAAATGACTTCACTAGTGCTGCCGGATCTCTGGGAACACTCGCATGGGCGCTTGTGATCAGCAGGATAGCCAGAAATAGAATGAAAGCATAAACTACACCCAGTGTTACGAAACCGAGCCAGCGGCCAAGATACCATTTCCAGCGGGGCAGCGGCCGGGGCAGTAATGCCTGCATGACTCCCTGTTCCGCTTCCCCGGCAATTACCGAGAACGAGCTGAAAATCGCCAGAAAGGCGATTACAAAAGCGCCGAAGAAGTATCCCAGACTAAGAATAAAGGCGCCGTTCGTAAATCGTGTGAACAACTCGCTCCCGTTATGTACAGACCCTGCCCCGGGGTCATTCTTTCCAACCGTATCGGCCACAAACCAGAAGGCGATCAGAAAGACAAACGTGAGCAGCAGAGTCAGCAGCATCACCTTTTTGCGCAGCATTTCCTTCCAAGTCATTTCAAGTATGGTACTCATTCGCTCTCTCCCCTATGGCTGAGTCCGGATACAGCATCCATGAACCACTCTTCCAGCCGTTCTTGTTTGCGGGTTACTTCATATAGAGTCATCCCCTGCTCCACAATCAGCCCGTTCAGCCAGCCCGCCTGCTCTTCGTTGTCCAGCTCTGCTTCCAGCCATACGACACTGCTGCCTAATTCCGGCTCTTGTCCGGTTCCCTGCCCGGTTTGTCCGGCTCCAGCGGCCGTCTGCCGGATGGTAAGCCCTGTATGCTCATTCAGCCAGGACAGCAAAAAAGGCGTATACCCGCCCACTTTGAAATGCCAGCTGGTCCGCTTGCTCAGGATCTCTGATACTTTGCCGTGCCGCAGGACCGCCCCGTTATTAAGCAGGGCCATCCGGTCGCACAGCACTTCAACATCCTCAAGCAAATGGGAGTTGAGAAATATCGTGATCCCCCTCTCCTTCAGCCGCTCCAGAATCATCCGTACTTCCATTCTCCCTATTGGATCAAGAGCAGAGGAGGGCTCATCGAGAAAAATAATTTCCGGCTCATTGACCAGCGCACAAGCCAGTCCCAGCCGCTGCTGCATTCCCTTGGAATAATGCTTGACCCGGTCCTTCCCGCGCTGACCAATGCCCACTTCCTGCAGCAGCTGTGGAATCCTTCTATCCGCCAGAGTCTTCTCGATCCGGCATAGCTTGGCATGCAGTCTGACTACCTCTTCTCCGGTTAGCCACTCCTGATAGCGGTATAGCTCCGGCAAGTAACCCATCTTGGCTTTGGCTTCAAGAGAACCGAGAGGGTGACCCAGGATGGAAGCATTCCCGCCCGTTGGAGAGATGAGTCCCACCAGCATTTTGACAAAAGTACTCTTGCCGGCACCGTTGGGGCCGAGGAAGCCGAAGGCTTCCCCTTTCCCCACAGTGATGGTAACATCCCGGCAACCGCGTCCATTAGTATACTCTTTGGTCAGGGCGTTAGCATCAATTGCAGGTACGCTGCTCATTGTGTGATCAACTCCTGTACCTTCTGAATGAACTTATCTCTATCCGGATAGACATCTCCGCCAGTAAGCTGGAGCATCTGACCATCCTGTACCCAGACTGCAGAATAGCTATAGCCTCTGCTGAACTGCATTTCGGTAAGAATAACAGAGGTGTCGGCCACCGTAATCTGTTCATCATTGCTGCCCTTTATCAGCGGCATCGGAATATCACCGGACAGAATCCGGCTCTTCTGCAGGTCGCTTCTTAGATAATCGGGAATTAACGGAAAGTTAACTACCGCATCCAACGCTTCATCTATATCTATAGAAGGATCAACGGTAACTACAGGTGTATTCATCTGTGACAGAGTAGCCCAATGCTCCTGATCTGGAGACAGGTCATAATTCACAATTTCGGGCAAATGCAGTGTGAGCGGTTTCCCGTCCACAGACTCCGGCAGCAGATCGTTCGAGCCTACACGCTTCAACGCCTGATTCACTTCATCCACGTTCAGCGTAAGGGTAATATCACGGGACGCGCTTACCTCTACAGTCTTCATATTAGTGATATCTTGGCCCTTCAGGGGTTCATATCCCAGCACCCCTTGTATTTCCCCAACCGGGAGCTTGCCCTCGACAGATCCGTTAGCGAATGTGAAGGTGCCGAAGGAATTCATAGTTTGGTTGAAATTACCTTCCCCGCTCACCTGATAGAACATATCCCGCAGATCACTCTCTTCGACAACGGCTACATCCTGCATCCGGAACTGGTTCAGGATAGCAGCCATGGCGGTATTGCCCACTGGAGTAGCCAGGATAGCGGCGAAGATGGCAACCCCTGCAGCTGCAGCAGACCATTTACGGCTGCGGCTAAGTCCCGGTCTGCGTGATTTACGGACGGTATTCTGCGGAAGCTCTGAACCTGTATTTTCTCTTGCTCTTACTGAAAATATAGAATTGATTCCGCTTGCCGCAGAATCCGCTTTAACGGTTTCCTCTGTTTGATTCGCTAGGACTGCCTCCCGCTTGCCCCAATCCGCCCATACCGGATTCACCGGTTCTTGTCCGAGCTTCTCCTGCAGTTTAGCCCATGCTTCGTCTGTTCCAGCAGGCTGAGAATTCCCGTTCTCTCTATTGTTCATTGCTTCATTCCTCCCGGATGATCTTATTCTTGCGGAAGCGACTTCACCGCATGCTGTTTCAATTTGGCAGTAGCCCGGCTTAACAACGTGCCTACCACCGGCGGTTTCACACCGAGCTCTCCGGCGATCTCCGCATAGCTGTAACCCGAATACTTAAGCAGCAGAGCCTGCCGGTCCCGCTCGGGAAGCCCGTCCAGCCAGTTCCTCACATCTTCCTGGTCCAGCTTGCCCAGCACTATTTCTTCCCCCGTAGGGGCTGAGGCAGCTGTGTCGTACATTAACTCCTGCTTATTAATCAGTCTTCGCTCCCGCACTTGCTTGTTCAGGTAATCGTATCCGATCCGTGTAAGCACTCTATGCAGCCAGGCTCCCAGAGCTTCGGGATCATCCGGCGGATTTCTGTACAGTCTCAGAAAGACCTCCTGCGCCAAATCATCGGCTGCACTCTCATCCCTTACAAGCGCGGCCAGCTTTCGGCGCACGATTGGATAATGTGTATAAAAAATCGATTTAAAGTTGTCTGATTCCGGAATGTCCATCAGGTAATCCTCCTTATCCGCTGCAGCTATAAGTAAGACGAAGGCTGAAGCAGATTTGTATCATTCCCGTTCCAAAAGTTCCATCTCATTCTTACCATAAGAGCTGCGGATACGCAAAATAACCCCACAAAGTGGGGCCTTAAGTTCGATAATTATTCAATTAACAGGCACTTCCCGTGCCCGACATATCCATGTTAAGTATTCAGATAATTACCATCCGCAAGATCAGAATATCCATAAATGTGACAAAAATTAAAGAAAAAACGCACCAATTTAGTATAGACAGGTTGCTCTGAACGGTAAAATATAGTAATTTTAAAAGTGTAAGCTATTATAAATTGAGAGGTGGAGCTAACGATGGAAAAGATGTGTATGGAAATGATGATGAACATGTGTATGGAGGACATGATGTGCAAGATGAAGAACATGAAGATGTGCATGGAAAAAATGACCGAAATGGGCATGATGGACATGGATATGGACATGATGATGAAGAAAATGCAGGAATGCGATGAAATGATGACTATGTGTATGACCATGATGCGTGAAGGAATGCAAATGTCCAAGTAAGTGACCGCAAGTTGTTGAAGTGAATCCGCTAAATTCACCTCAACAGTATATTCGCATATCATGGCAGAGCAGACTAACTGCATGCCATTTTTTATGTCTTTTTTTATTACTATTTTATATCTATTTATTATTCCTCTATATTTACCTTTTCATATCTCCGCTTACTTCTTATTTATCTGATCTTGATATACCGCTCTTGAATCTGTTTGGCTACGGTGATCCGCTCCATCTTCAGCTCCCAAATCTGCTCTTTCCACCGGTCGCTACCCTCAGCATCCTCATGATCTCTCAGCTTATCGAATAACTGCAGCAGCATGAAGTTAATGTGATCGAACCGCGACCAAAGCTCTCTTACGCTATCCACTTGTTTCTGTGCTTCCGCAAGCTCTTTATAGTTCTTCAAGCGATCCAGGAGATCAGCCTGCCACTGTTCATCGTTAATTGCTATGGCGTAATTTAGAAGATCCAGATAATCATCGATTGACATGTGTACCGACTCCTTAATTTCTTTATACCAAGTATTATACTCGGTATTATGTATATTGCAATAGTTTGCGTAAAAAAAGCAGACATCCAAGATGTCCGCTTCGGAATAACTATTACGCTGCAGAGTTACATCAGCTTTTTGATATCATCCTTAATCTGCTCGGACTGTGGTCCGAATACAATCTGTACGGCCCCTTGACCCAGTCTCATTACACCGGAAGCGCCGAGCTGCTTGAGTGCGGAATCTTTAACCGCCTTATCATCATTGACGTTAAGACGTAGACGGGTAATACAGGCATCAATGCTGCGGATGTTCGCAGGGCCGCCGATGTTCTCCAGAATTTTAGCAGCTCTGGAAGAAGCTGATACTGTTCCCCCGCCTTTGGACAGGTCAATAACTTCATCATCCGTGTCATCTTCACGGCCAGGTGTTTTGAGATTGAACTTGACGATGACGAAGCGGAACAATACATAATATAATAAGAAGAATGCCAGCCCTACAGGGATCAGAACCCATGCATTAGTTGAGAGCTTGAGGTTGGTCAGGTAGTCAATCAGACCTGCTGAGAAACTGAAGCCCAACCGTACATCCAGAATATACATTACAGCCATAGACACACCGGTGAGAAGCGCATGCACCAGGTACAGAAGCGGTGCCACGAACATGAACGAGAATTCAAGCGGTTCAGTGATACCTGTAAGTAGTGATGCAATGGCAGAACCAATAAAGATCGATGCTACCATCTTTTTCTTTTCCGGTTTCGCGGTGTGAATGAATGCAAGCGCTGCACCGGGCAATGCGAACATCATAATCGGGAAGAACCCGGTAGTGAACATCCCTGCACTTTTATCTCCAGCCAGGAAGCGCCAAACGTCACCATGGACGACCTCGCCAGCTGCATTCGTAAAGTCGCCGAGCTGGAACCACGCAATGGTATTAATAACATGGTGAAGACCAATAGGAACCAGTAGGCGGTTCGCCGTACCAAAGACAAAAGCACCAATTGCGCCAAGCCCTACTACACCATTCCCGAAGTCACTGATGACATCCTGTATCGGGCTCCATATCATACCGATGAAAACCGCCAATACCATTGTCGAAGCTGCCGTAACAATCGGAACAAATCGTTTGCCCGCAAAAAATCCGAGCCAATCCGGCAATTTGATATTATGATATTTCTTGTACAGGAAGGCTGCCCATGCACCGGCAAAGATACCGCCGAGCACACCCATATCCAGCACTACATCGTCACCTATGAAACTAAAGGTTGCAGGTACGATCAGCAATACTTTGATAAGGACCATATAAGCAATAAGTGCCGATAAAGCTGCTACGGCATCCCCGGCAAAGCCGATGGCAACCCCCACTGCAAAGATCAGGGCCAGATTGCCAAAGATCGCACTGGAACCTGCGTTTAAGAATGGAACCACATACTGGTTCAAGAAACCGCCGATCGCACTGCCCAGATGCATATCTTTTTCATAATCGAGAAGTCCAAGCCCTTGCAGAATCGCTGCCGCCGGCAATGTGGCGACTGGAAGCATCAGAGACTTCCCTAACTTCTGTAAAAAAGCTAACATAATGAAATCATCTCCCGGTTTCATATTAGTACGTATATGTTTTTATAGCATTGAAGCCACTGTAAGAATACTGTTCTTCCCTGCAGTAACGGAGCCGTAATGGAAGTCCACAACCGGCGTATACTCCGCGTTACTGGTCACAATGACCGGTGTAATGGTACGGTATCCGGCGGTGCGGATAGCCTCCAGATCGAATTCAATCAGCGTCTGGCCTGCTTTCACTTCATCTCCGGTAGCAATACTGCTGATGAAGCCGTTTCCCTTCAGGCTGACCGTATCGATCCCAATATGCATAAGCAGCTGCAGACCGGAGGAATGCTCCAGGATAAGTGCGTGATTGGTTTTGACCACATGGGCGATTATTCCGTCAAAGGGAGCGATTAATCTGCCCTCGGTCGGTTCTATGGCAATTCCCTTGCCCATATGCCCGCCGGCAAACGTCTCATCCGGTACTTCAGTTAACGGAACGGCTTGCCCGCTGACTGGAGCGGATATCTCAATACTTGCTTCAGCATGTTTCTCTTCTTTTTTTGATTTCCATCTGGAAAACATAAATGTCACTCCTTGCTGCTGTTATTTATTTTTCTCTAAGGTTTGGAATAACCGGTGCAGATGCATGGCAAGGAAGCATATTTCTTCTTCCGGTACGTCTACACCGAGCTTGCCTTGCATGATCTTTCCCATTTTGAGAGCCAGCTTGTATTCATCCTTGTATTCTTTCTTGATGTGCTTCACGAATGGATTATCAATGAGCGAACCCTGCAGAATCCGTTCAATAGAGAATCTCAAATGAACCATCAGCCGGACATGATTCATACTGCCCTGTTCAAAAATAATATTGCGTTCGTTGCGGATCATATCCATCAGATCACTGACGATGTTGGAGGCTTTAACCAGCTGACCAACTGGCACATTGCTGACCGCAGAATATACGTGATAGGTGAGGAATCCGACTTCATCTTCAGGAATCCGCACCTCGAATTCCGCGCTGATCTTCTCCGCTGCCTTGTAAGCGATCTCAAATTCCTTGGGAAAGGTCATCCGGGTTTCCTCAAGGAACGGATTGACAATGTCCATACCGCTCCGCAAGCGGAATATGGTGAACTGGATATGGCTGGGGAGCGCCAAATAGATCTTGTCGTTTAACTTGCCGGGAAACTCACGGGCGATATCCGAAATAATCTCATCCGTAATCCTCATGACCTTGGAATCTATATCTTCCAGCAGAATCTGATACTGGCTCCATTCTTCCCGGTCCTCCAGCCGAAACAGCTTCTCAATCCGGGGATCATCCGCATCAATCACACCTGCGTCTTTAAGCGCAAAACCGATGCCCTTGCCGATAATCACGTATTCCTTGCTTTTCTTGCCTCCTTGGACCATTACGACATTATTTCCAATCACCCGCAAAACCTGAAATTGTTCATTTTCCCTCGCCAAGTTCTCCCTCCTTTCCGTCCATTGCCTGATTTTTCGCACAAAAAAGAGCCAAGACTGACTCAAATGATTGAGATCAGATCTTGGCTCATGCCCTATAAAGGTAACACGCCACTTGCATATAAATGATCATTTATGATCTCATAATAAATCATACCTTGTATTCCGTCAATGGGTTTTTCGAAAAGTCAAGTTTTGCCCCTGCCGGTCTGGCTGTATCGTTGTAGTCTGCACCATTATTCAGTATTTATGCATAATAATCCCTTAATTTCGTATAAAAAAGAGTCAGACAGAGCTCTCTAGAAGGAGTTCTTGCCTGACTCTTCAGTTGTAGGCTTATTAAGCCCGTTCCTGTATCCACCGGCACATCCGGCTGACTACATCTTTCATTACTACAGGTTTGCTTATGAAATCTGATGCTCCAGCGGTCAGACACCGTTCACGGTCTTCCTTCATAGTCTTGGCTGAAATCGCAATGATCGGAAGCTCTGTGAGTAATAGTTCTTCCCGGATAATAGACAAGGTATCGTAGCCATCGAGATTCGGCATCATGATGTCGAGCAATACAATATCCACGTCAGGCTGTTCTCTGACAATCTGCAGACACTCGTAACCTGTCTGGGCAGTGAGGATATTCATTTCATAAGGCTCCAAGCCCTTCTGCAGTGCAAAAATATTACGCGCATCATCATCAACAATCAGAACAGTTCTGCCCTTAAGCTTCTGGAACTCCTTTTCAAACAGTAAATCCTTGCTGTGGGCCAGCGTCCCCCGCCGGACAGACTCTGCCTGTTCAGACGCTGCTGCAGCCTGAGCCTGCCCCGGGAGGCTATCTGGCTCTTCCCCGCTGTCCAGCTCACGGCATGGAAGATAAAGCGTGAACGTGCTGCCTACACCCTCTTCACTCTCCAGGCTGATATGTCCGCCCAGCAGCTTGGCTAACTGAAGCGAGATGGATAGCCCCAATCCGGTTCCTCCGAATCTCCGGGCAGTTGTCCCGTCAGCCTGACGGAAGGCCTCAAAGATCAGTTCGCGGTTCTCCGCCGAAATGCCGATACCCGTATCTTTTACAGCAAAGGAAAGTAAGGATTCATTCATGGCGTAATTCATATCCGAGTAGGAATCCAGCTTATGGACATCCACAGAGACTGAACCATGCTGTGTGAATTTGAACGCATTGGATAGCAGATTACGCAGGATCTGGTGCATCCTCATTTCATCGGTGAAGAACAGATCGGGAACCTCCGCGCCAATGGTCACCTCAAATTCTAAATTCCTTCCCTCAGCGAGCTTACCGAAATAACCTTGCAGCAGGGACGGCAGCTCTGTAAGATTAACGGCATCCATTTCCACCAGCATTTTGCCGGCCTCCACCTTGGAGAGATCAAGAATATCATTAATCATACTCAGCAGATCACTGCCGGAATTGTAAATTACAGAGGCATACCCCTGTTCTTCTTCTGTCAATGTGTGATTGCGGTTCTCCGTAAGCAGCTGTGAGAGAATTAGCATGCTATTGAGCGGTGTGCGCAGTTCATGTGACATATTGGCCAGAAACTCCGATTTATAGCGGGAGCTTAGCTCAAGCTGTTCATTGTACCGCTCCAGCTCTATTGCTGCGTTCTCTGCCACAGACTTCTGATCCTCAAGCTCCTTGTTCACTGTCAGCAATTCACTGGTCTGGTTCTGCAGCTCCTCCGTCTGTACCTGAAGCTCCTCCGATTGCACCTGAAGCTCTTCGGATTGCACCTGTAGCTCTTCATTCATAACCTGTGAATCATGCAGGAGCTTCTGAATCTCCATCCGGGTCATTACGGAATTGACGGTCACGCCCATCATTTGCAGCAATTCATCCAGCAGCTCGAAATGATATGGCGCCCACCGTGTAAGCGCAGCAACCTCCAGCACCGCTACGGTCTTGTTCTCAAAAACAATCGGAGCGATGACCGCAAACCGCGGAGCAGTCCTGCCTAAACCAGAGGAGATATAAATATAATCCTCCGGCAGATGCTCAATAATGTTAACCCGCTGATCCAATGCGCACTGGCCGATCAGGCCCACTCCAGGCTGAATCACATCTGCACTTAGACGGGCTTCCTTGTTCTCGGATCCCGCATAGGAGTACCTCCGCTCAAAGAGCTCATCACGATTAAGCACAAATATAGTGGCGTACTGCATTTCCAGCATTAGCGACAAGCGATTGACAAAAATCCTGCACAATGCAGCCATATCCGTCGTTTCCTGCAGTGCAATGGACATCGAGGTAAGCTGTTCGCTGTTCCACTGATCCCGCTGCACAGTGTCCAGCAGGCCATTGGTCGCTTCTCCCAATTCATAGATTTCATCAAACGTTTTCACTTTTATTCGTTCCGACTTATTCCCTCCGCTGGCTATTTCGTTAATGGCCCGGATTACACTGTGCAAAGGATTCACAATGCTGGCTGAGAGCAGATAGGTAATGAGTGAGGCTAATACGGCTACAAGACCCCAAAGAATGTACATTGTAATGAGCAGCTTATGGTTGCTGTCTTTAAGATTGCTTATACGCTCATTGGTAAGCGTTCGTTCAATATCGCGGAAGTAATCGGATTGCGAGCGAATCGCATCGATCACAATTTTACCTGCATCATTGCGAAAAAAAGCACTTACAGTCTCATTCTGACCATTCCGCTTCAGATCAACTACATATTGGCCGGCCTCATCGATCCATTTCTCAATATTATCTGAAATGTTATTCAGGTTCCCCACTTGCTCTGGATTATCTATAATCAGACCGTTTAGCTTCGCGAAATTAATCCGCCATTCTACAAGTCCGTTGTTATATGGTTCCAGGTAAGACTCATCCCCGGTAAGGGCGTATCCCCTTTGCCCGGTCTCCATATCCAGTACATTTTTCTCGATTTGATATGTAAGTTCATGAACCTTGATATCATGGTCACTCAGGAACACGGTTTCTTTCTCCAGGCTGGTAATCCTGTTGGAGACGATAACCAGAAACAGCCCCAGCATGAATAAAATGATGACATATCCAAGTGCGATTTTGCCACGGATCTTCAAGCTCCACGCATGCTTCTCCGGCAATGGTTCAACCCCCATCTTGCGTTATAATGTACTGCATTTCCTATAATTGTTAAGGCTGGTGCAAAGGTTAATCGGTAGACCGGTTTCCAGGTGTGCAGTCCTACAAATATCCTTCTGTGCGCGGCAATCTGTCCTTGAGCTGCCGTACATTGGCTTCCAGTTTAATAATAATTTCTTCCAAATCCAGCGGGTCGATCCCTTTGATAACCGGAGCAGGTGCTGTTGCTGCCTTGGCCTCGGCCTTCAACTCCTTCATTTCAATCTGCTGCTCCTGCCACTTGTCCATCAGATCGGCAATGGTAGCATAGAACCGCTCATAATCCTTAATTACACTATCCAGAAACGTATCCACTTCCTCGGCATCGTAACCGCGAAGCTTCATGCTGAATTCCTTCTCATGAATAGTAAGTGCATCCAGGGTAATACCGAGCTGGCTGAACAGCTTTCTTTGCTTGTCCAACCGGCGTTTCATATGTTCGTCCATTTAAGTAACCTCCAAAGTTATGCTACATTCATCCGGCAGTAATTATTATAACAGGGTGAAAGCAACCTGAAAACATCACTAAAGTTGCATTTCAACAGAAGTGAGCCTGCTGATTGCACTCTTGAACAATAGGGTAAGGAAAGATTACAACAGTATAACTACTACGCACACCCGAAAGGAAGATAACCCGATGAGCCACTTAACAAAATCAGAGTTGACTAAGCTCCAGCAGCTACTTGAGGAGCGCAGAACAGAACTGGAACAGCATTTCTCCAGCAACGGGGCTGAAGACAGCCTGCAGGCCGATTCACTCACACTCTCTACGGGAGAACTCTCTTCTGTCGATAACCACCCTGCCGATACAGGCACCGAAACCTTTGAACGCAGCCGCGACCTGTCCATCAACACTTCACTATCCGAAGAATTAACCGATATCGAAGCTGCCCTCCAGCGGATCGCAGACGGTACTTATGGAATCTGTGAAATCAGCAAGCAAGAAATTCCTTATGAACGTCTTGAAGCCATCCCCTACACCCGTTACGCCGTTGAATATGCCCCATCCAGCCAGAATTCAGACGTGCGTCCCGTGGAAGAAGAAGTCATGACTCCGCCGCCTTCCGGCGCAGGCCAGGGACGGCAGGAGCATAGCGGGAGATTCGATGACGCCGGTGCCTGGGAAGCTGTCGAAGATTATGGCAGTGCAAGCTCACCTGTCACCCCTCCGGGCCAGGATACCGGAGAAGAGGATTCCTGAGCTACCGTCAGAATGGTGGGTCAATAGATTAGCTTCAAAAGTTGTCTGCTACCGCTTTATTCAGTATCCCCAGACAGCGGTCCAGATCAGTCTTCACCTGCTTTTTGTACAGCTTGGCCTTCTCCTCCCCGTCGGCAGTGAAATGATATAGGACAATCTCCTGAAAATCGACTTTGGGATCACTGCCCTTTAGCTGCTTCGTGCGGTAAAGTATCCCCTGCTGCACTAATTCATGCAGCGCCCGGTAAATTTCACTTTGGGGAGGAGAATACCCATACGCTTTGAAATCTCTCCGCAAATCCTCCAGCATCTGATAACCGTATCCTTTGTGCTGTTCCACCATAGTAATCAGATATACTTTTATAAACGCCCGCTGGGCAATCATAAACGCCATAGGACACCTCCTGGGTGTTTTTTTGATATGGATTCTTGATATGGATTCTTTGATATGGTTTTTCGAAATGGATTCTTGGCAGTTTGTTTTGACTTCCTTATAACCCTAGTATAAACCCTATTTCCCATCTTTCACAACAAGTTATGCCTAAGTAAAATTCAGGACATCGGAAGGGTTTGAATTATAGCTTCCTTTTTCCGGTTTGAAAAAGTTTGATAGGTACATGTCGAGTTTGGTTTAAGGCGTATGGGTGTGTAGGTACGTGGTGGTATTTTTTTGCATTTCTATTGTGAATTTTTCATATGTTGAAATTGCAGAATACTAGGAATTCAGTGCAGCGAAGTGCCTTTGCTTGCTCAAGCGGACTGAGAAATCGTTATTTCGCTGAAAACCCACTTTATACGGCTGAATCGGACTGAGATTCCGTTATCTTGTTCATTTGAGTAAAAATCGGGGCATTTCAGAATGCTTAACGGAATCTCAGTCCGCATTACATGCTGATTAGTCATGAAGAGCCCGCCAAGTTCAGGGTGACGAAATATACATTCGCTCAGTTCTATCTTGATCACCCTATGAGGTGGGGTGTTTTATGTTTCTTGGCAGTTGTATTCCTGTACTGACTGGACTTATCTATTATTAATTTATTAATTTGGGAGTTTATTTATAGGGATCTATTTATTGAGCATCTAAAAAAGAAAATATAGATGTTGAGTTTGTTTAATTTTATCAAACTATTATGAACTTTTCACATAGTGATATTATATCAACAGATTTTCTGGGTTTGTTCTTTGATCTTCTGTTGGTCTCTTGTTGGTCTTCTGTTGTTCTTCTGTTGTTCTTCTGTTGATCTTCTGTTGGTCTTCTGTTGATCTTTTGTTGGTCTTCTATTGGTCTTCTGTTGTTCTTCTGTTGGTCTTCTATTGTTCTTCTGTTGGTCTTCTGTTGGTCTTCTGTTGGTCTTCTGTTGGTCTTCTGTTGTTCTTCTGTTGTTCTTCTGTTGGTCTTCTGTTGTTCTATATTCATTTATTTTATCGATCTATTTCGTCTTTCTTTTTATTTCATTTGTTTTTGTTTGTGTGCGTGTTTCTTGGTCGGTTATTGATTTTCTATTTTTCTTTGTCTGTTTTCCTTTGTGTGTTTTTCTCGGTCTATTTTTCTCTGCCTATTTTTTCTCTGTCTATTTTTTTGTCTGCTTCCCTTGTCTGTTTGTATTCTTTGTTTATTTGTTTCTTTCTTTATAATGCTGGAGTTTCTAATGTGAATTTTTCATGTATTGAAATTTCACTTCACATTACAAATTTATTGTTGTAAATGCAACATAAATCATGTACTATTTTTTTACCACGATTTGAAATAATATTACGGGCTGCAGCAGACATGGTAAGATTACCCGAGCGAACAGTCCTAAATGTTGTACAAATTGCAACTTGTATGTATTGATCCAAGGTGATTCGTAAGGATTGTTGTATGAAATACAAGAATCGCCCCGCATAGCCGCTTGAATACAGGGAAATGCTGCTTTTTCTACAACAATTTTCGAATACACTCGATATTATGCCGGGAATGTTGTATTTCGTGCAGGATTTTTAGTTAGTGTCGTTAGTCTCTGAAGTTCAGCAGCTTATACAGGGTAGTTGTAATAACGGGAGCTTGTTTGGAATAAGGAGGAATCATAAATGAGTATAACTATAACAAAATGCTCGGCCGGCGATTTGGGCTTACTTCAAGAAATTAGTGTTGAAACCTTCAGGGATACATTTGAACATCAAAATTCAGCGGAGGTTATGCAAGCCTATTTAGAGAAAGCTTTTAACCTGGAGCAATTAAATATTGAGTTGTCTAATACCGCTTCTGAATTCTATTTCATCTACTCCAAAGGCGAGCCTGCCGGGTATTTGAAGGTAAACACGAATGAGGCCCAATCTGAAAATATGGGTAACCATTCGCTTGAAATCGAGCGGATCTATATCAGGAAGCCTTTTCACAAACAGGGACTTGGAAAATATCTGATAAATAAAGCCATAGCAATTGCGGTAGAGCGGAATAACGAGAAGATCTGGCTTGGCGTGTGGGAACGAAACGGGGATGCGATTGCTTTTTATACAAAAATGGGGTTTGTCCAGACGGGTAAGCACTCTTTCTATATGGGTGACGAGGAACAGACTGATTATATAATGACCAAAACGCTTAACAGCACCGCAGCAGACGGTACAAAAATCACTGCAGCTAAGCTGGGAAATTCATAGATCCTACGGACTCTTAGACGATATCTGCTCTATATCCCTCCACAAAGCAAAGACTGCCCCAGGCCAAATGCTCCTGTAAGGCAGTCCTTGTTATCATTTATGATCATGTTCAGGTCAATTTGCCCATTTAGAGTTTGTCGCGGTTATAGAGATCCGGATCTCTGTCGGCGTTCATCGCGCCTCTGTTGCCCAGCGTGTTGCCGACCCTCGTATCCTCAGGAATAATATCGGGATTCGTAGGTCCACGGTCTGTAAGTGTGCTGTTTGCGGTATCATCCGCATAGAGGCTGTCGTAACGGCTTGCGTTAAGGGAACGGTTGCCCCGGAAAACATTATGGATGTCCCTGCCCCGGCCGTTGTCATCAACGAGGACGAGGATTTTGCCGCTGTCCACATATCCTTCGTAATCACGGGCTTCATCCTCCGGAATGCCGAGTCCGATTAATCCGCCCACCAGTCCGCCTGCACCTGCGCCGATTGCAGCACCTGTTAAAGTGGCTACAATGGGACCTGCTGCGAGGATCGGGCCTATCCCCGGGATAGCGAGTGCGCCGATTCCTGCGAGTAATCCGGTGATTCCGCCGACTACGCCCCCGGTTGCCGCTCCTGTTGCTACGCCTTCCGGCGCCATCGTTCCTGTATCCTCGGAAATGCTTTTTAAATCATCACGATCCCGTGTAATTACTGAAATATCGTCGTTAGTAAACCCTTGGCTCTGCAAACTTTCAATTGCTCTGGTCGCTTCTTGTTCTGTGTCGAATACACCTACGATTTTATCTGTCACTTGAAGCCCTCCTTCGAAATTGTCGTTCGCTATTGTATTACCCGTTCACAGGTGTGCCAAACAGCGATTCCAACACTTTGCGGGCTAATTTGCGTTAATATGCAAAAATGTTTATTTTGACGGACGGGTGCGGTTGGTTGGAATAGCCTGCAGCGGATCATCCGGCCAGTAGTGCTTGGGATAGCGGCCTTTCAAATCTTTTTTGACCTCAAAATAAGTGCCCTGCCAGAAGCTGGCCAGGTCTGAGGTCACCTGCATCGGCCTTCTGGCCGGAGACAACAGATGCAGCAGCACCGGAATCTTCCCTCCGCCAATCCTCGGCGTATCGGTCTGCCCGAACATTTCCTGCAGCCTCACGGCCAATACCGGAGATCCCGGATTGCTGTAATCCAGTGGAATACGCGACCCGCTAGGCACGGTAATATGCGTGGGCGCTTCTTTGTTCAGCGTCTGCCTGCTGTTCCAGTCCAGCATACTCTCCAAAGCCTGCGTCAGATTCACACGCTGCAGATCGCGCAGATTGCGCATTCCATGGATATACGGGGCCAGCCAGTCGTCCAGGGTATTGCACAGCGCAGCATCGGACATATCCGGAAAGTCCGCCCGCAAGGCATGCAGGAAGCCCATCCGCTGGCGCAGCTGGATGGTTCCCTTTTCCCACGGCAGCAGTTCCAGCCCTTCTGCAGCAATCACTTTCAGCAGTACGCGTTCCGTCTCTTCTGCGGTTGCGCGTTCATGCGTCGTCTCCTTCAGGATGAGCGCGCCCAGCCGGGTTACTCTGCGCGCTTTCACGCTTCCGCTCTCGCTGTCCCAGTAGACTTCGCGCTCTTCAAGAAGGCTGTCCGCATGATGCTTCAGCAGATCCTGCTCGGAGAGCTCTGCGGCAAGCATGATCCGGCTCTGCCCGGCACGGTCATCCACGCCGGGCGCCACAATATAGGGCGAGCGCGCCAGCGGCTGGCCCTCGCGCATCGCCGCCCCCCGGCCGCCGGAGAGGAGAAACGCGCCATCGCCGCGTTTTTGCCCGATGCGGTCGGGATAGGCGAACGACAACAGCAGCCCGCTGAGGCTGATGTTGTCAGGCGGTCCGCCCGGCGCTGCCTGCAGCTGCGCCAGGAAGTTCCGGCTCTCGCGCTGCACCGCGCGAAGGGCCGCCGAGTCCGCTCCGCCGCCGGCAGCGGAGCTTCCGGACC